>JBGVLO010000093.1:0-14302 GCA_045124315.1 Lachnospiraceae bacterium | reverse complement strand
TTTTGCACTTCTATATTCACATCCTGCAACGCTTTTGTTTCTATTCCATGTTTTCCCCTACCCACTCGATAGGTTTTGCTCAAATGTTCTGTGTAAATATATTTCTCACTCATATGATCTCACTCCATTTCTTGTAATTTGATACCGTTTCACACACTATTCTTCCCTCATACCTTCTGCAATAGATACTTTTCTATTTTTTGTGTCATACACAAGAGAAACAATGCCCCCTATCAAAAGAAACATAACAACTGCAATCACAAAAACAACAAGGCAAGAATCTCTTTCTATTCCCACAAAAGGGAAATCATATGCCCACCAATTTAGTGGCAAATCAATCTCACCATTCAAGTATCGTTCTGTCTTAGCATCAATCCATTCTCTTATCTTGCAGATAAAAATAATTGCACAAAATGCAGAAAATGCTCCAACCAGAATAACTCCTGTCTGTTTTTTTAACAATTTACCTTTCATCCTTCGGTTGCTGGAACCTAACGCCCTTAAGATAGAGTTTCTTTTATTTTCTTCCAGCACTTGCATACTAAGAACATTTACAAACCCCAATACATTTACAAAAACAAGCATAGATGCCATTGCACCAAAAATTGCTCTGTTCGTTTTTGTATAATACGCCAATTCTTCTCTCAATTTTTCCAACG
Source organism: Lachnospiraceae bacterium (assembly GCA_045124315.1). GTDB lineage: Bacteria > Bacillota > Clostridia > Lachnospirales > Lachnospiraceae > CAG-411. Next base: position 13,643 of record JBGVLO010000093.1, on the reverse strand, counting down.
ACTGCATCTGCATAATTTTTCCCTTTTGCAACAGTCCGTACCATACTGTTTCAAACTCACTAACATCTGTCTTCTCTTTTAATTTTACTGCCAGTTTTGTATAATTTTCATCTGGAATCTTCCATTGATGCAAACCTTCAACGGATGTAAAAACAGCCATGTTTAATGGATTATCTGCTATGTAGAAACCCATGTCCTCATAATCCTCTAACTTCACAATCGCTCCAATGGTCACATGAATATCTTTCCTTTCTCCAAAACAATACTGCTTACCGTACTTATCTACATAGTCCGGGTCCTGATCATCCTCACCTATATATCCATAACTAAAATATTCTGGAGAGCAATCATACTTTTCAGGATAAACAGACACGCTTAGTGTAATATTGTCCCCTGCTTCCAGTGGAGGTTTATTCTCGTTATATACCAAAACTACTTCTTTTCCATTCTCAATGGCTTCCTGATGCAATTCCCCAGAATGAATACAGTCAGACATATTCTCCAATTCGCTCCATTCCATTGCTGTGGTTGGTAACTGATATAGTGCCTCTTTCTCAAGATCATACCCCTTACTTGTCAAATCCCGCTCCCATCTTCTAAAAAGTATTTTATCCTCATCAAATCCGGATACAATCTGATTTTCTTCCATAAAATCCTGTAGTTCTTCATTTGTTTTCTTATTCGATAACAACAAATTTGTATTTCTGCATTGTACCAAGGCATGCACTTTCTGTACCGAATCCATTCCTCTTAATGTTTCCAAATCCTCCTCTGATACTCCGGCATCATGTCTAAGCTCTGTTCCAATGGAATATTTTACGCTTAACGCCTGATTTTTCTCCATCATATAATCTGCACCGTCATACAGACATCCATTTGCTTCTTCCAACAACACCTCGTTTTCCTGGCGGGCATCTAACTGGAAATACAAAAATCCTATTGTAATCGCAGTGAACAGGATTATCATGTTTATTCCAAAAAGAAACATAAATTTTTTACTTGCTCCCTTTAACTGTGCCTTCTTTCTGCAAGCCTCCATTGGCGATAATCTCATTATTCGCGGTATATGCAGTATTCCGGTAATTGCAATCGCCAGTCCCACAAATGCCAAAGCAGACACATAAGAATCTGGCGTAGCACTTTTGATAAAAGGTGCAAAATATTCCTGCATCTCATAGGCAGATCGAATCCCCATATCAAAAGCATGATTTTCCACATACAAAATCAAATGATATACCACTTGTCCTAATACAAGTCCCAATAAGATACCTGGGATTATTACAATTGTCCATTCTGCTACTATTAAGAAAACCATACCACTTCTCTTTAACCCAAGGCATCGATACATTCCCAGTTCTGTTTTTCTCTCAAAAATCAGTTTTCCAAATACCTGATACAGAGAAAAAAAGGTCATAATCGCAATCAGCAAAGCAAATACAGGAATTAACACTCCAGATAAAAAATCCTTTTGGGTACTATCCGAACCGATTCTTTCTGTGGCACCCAAATATCCATTTGCCGTATCCAGGCTTCCATCTTCCTGTTGTTTATAACCTAGTATTGCATCCGCATAATGGGAGCGTCCTTCTTTATTATAATCCAAATATATGCTATCACCATATTGATGCAGCAGCTCTTCCTTCAATGTATGATCATCATATTGACTGGCCTGTTTTACATTTACAAATAAATGCGTCCGTTCTTCTTTAAATTTATTTCTCTCTCCGTCAAATATATAGGCGCACGGACAATTAATTATAGTTGTCTTCTGGTCATCCATATCCTCCATTTCATATTTCCTACGCATATATAGTTGCCCGCTGTTTCCCACATACTGCTGTTCAATAATCCCAACCACTGTATATCTTTTCTCTTCAATCGCTTCTCCATCTCGATTTTTTGTTTTTAATTTTATCTTTACACCGGTTTCCGGTTGCAATCCCATACTTTGCATTGCCAATTTATCCATGGTGATTTCTCCATCCTGTTCAGGATATCTTCCAGTGACAGGCAACAAATGTACCATATCCACAGTTTCTTCATCACTCATAGAACCAACCGTATATTCCAAGCCCTCTTCGTTTGAAATCGACCCTAACTCATAAACCATTCCAACTTTTTCTATTCTTTTATCCGCTTTTATCTTTTGTACGATTTCATCCGATGCCTCATATATTGCAAAATCAAAATTTCCACCGTTTGCCAAAGTTTCTTCCAATTGCGTGACTACCTGACTGCGTGTCAATAATGTGGCAACTAAAATAGCAGCAATTCCCAATGCCACCGTTATCATAATGGAAATTGCTTTTATCCAGTTCTTCTTCCAAAAGTGTAGTGCATTTTCCACATACACAGAATCCCCTCCTCTTTGATTGCTTCCTGGTTTGAATAACAATATTATACTTTCAGCACCTTAAATATAACTTGCATTTTTCTTACTTTTCCCTTAACTTTTTTATTCAAAATAATACAGGTATACACCTTTCAAGTTCACATTCGCCGAATTGGTATTATCCTGAAAGGATTTATCAGGGCTAGTCGGAACAATCAACTAATATAGAAAAAAATACCCATTATCCCCTTTCATCATATAATCCAAGGGAATAATGGGTATCACATTTTTAACTTTTCTATTTTACTCTTACGAATCACTCCATTCACCAGTCTGCAAAGCTGCCTCAAATGCGGTTGCAACTTCATAATTGGGAATGTATGCACTTTTCCTATCTGCATCATATCCTAAATAGCCTAGATGAATCAGTGCGGTTAAGGCGTCATCTTTGGAGTGAATTTCAGACAGATCATTTTGAAAAGCAAGGGTATTCACTCTTACTCTTCCACCGGCAAGCATTTTCAGAACATCGTCCTTCAATCCTTCGTAATTCAGCGTAATAAAAGTGTTAATAGATGCAAAAGAGGAAGTATTTCTCCAGAAAGAATCAAAATCCTGATCCAGCATGGCTTGCACTACCGAATTGGGATTATACATATGTTTTCCATCGATCATTCCCGCAGCATGGGATTTACCAAAACGTCTGGCATGGCTTACTGCAATGCAGTTTTTAGGAGTTCCAATGGATTCATTCAGGTACTCCAACAATCCCGTTTTGTCTATATAAATTTTATAATTTCTGTCTTTCGCAAAACTTCCATTACTTGGATTAAAATATACGCCCATACTTATTACCTCCAAATTGAAATAACCTATCATTAGTATAGTGGATTCGGGGTTAATATACAACAGTGTTTGCTTCTAAAAACAGTGGCACCCGTTACTGGGTGCCACTGCATAACCAATTCCTCGCAATTTCTGACGGGACGGTATTCCTTTTACTTTACAGTAACCTTTACTTCTTTCGCATATCCATTTCTTGCATATACATAAATCGTACAGGTTCCTTTTCCGTATTCAGTTCTATCATAGCATTAAAATTCGGCATTTTTTCACCTCGCATTTTGTAACAGTTCAGCCAGGGGCTGAACTGTTACCCCATTTTTGCATTTCAGGAACTTACAACTCCCCCGCCAGTTTGGCCACTTCCTCCATATCTATCCCTGCAATGGCATCCTGCAGTTTTTGGATTACTTCCTTCTTTTCGTCCACATTTTCGAAATCCGATAATTCCTGAGATAACTCCTCCAAACGATCCAGATCAAATAGGTCTGCACTCTCTACAATCTCCTTTGCAATTTCCTGTAATCTGTTGGATTCCTTTTCTTCAGAAGAAGTCTCCACCTCTTCCTCAATCCCTTTCTCTTCTATCAGTTCCGGAGGAAGCCACCTACGGATCGCACGGATCATATCCGGCATTGCAATTGGTTTTCCCACAAAATCATTCATGCCTGCCTGTAGGAATTCCTCCTTGGCACCCACAATGGCGTTGGCGGTCAATGCGATAATCGGCATTTCCTTCAGGTATGGGTCTTCCATCTGACGAATCCGTTCCGTAGCCTCAATTCCATCCATCTCCGGCATCATGTGATCCATAAACACCAGGTCATAGTGGTTTTCCTGAACCATATGTAAGGCTTTCTGTCCCCGATCCGCAGTGTCCACCTGCATATTCAGTGGTCGAATCAGTCCCACTGCAACCTGCCGGTTCATCTGGTTATCATCCACGATCAAAATTCTCGCCTTCGGAGCCACAAAATCAATGGCGCCCTCAGAAGCACTTCGTACCTCCTGTCTTTCATTGTTCAACACACCGCAGAAATTCATACTGTAGAGTGGTTTATTTACCACTTTACAGGTAACCTTCTTCTCAAAATCCTGTGTAGGATCATGTAATAAGATCATTTCCGTGTCCTCAGGAATACTATCCTTCACCAACTCATAATTGCTTCCGTCTGTGAAGAAATAAGAAACAGCAATTTCTTCCTCGGCCACTGCCTCATATTCCAGGAATAAAATATCATACTGTTTGCAAAGCTCTTTTAATGCCCCCAGCACATATGGATTGGAAAACTTTCCACTGATAATCTTCTTCTGGTTTTCCAAATTCAATGTCACAGCTTTCTTTTTCCCATCTCCAACCATTTTCTGATGAATGGTAACAAAGAACTGACTGCCCTTTCCATATTCACTTTTTACCTGAATGGATCCACCCATGATCTCGGCTAATTGCTTACAAATGGATAATCCAAGGCCGGTACCTTCTGTATTGGAGTTTTTCTTCATATCTACTCTTTGGAAAGAAACAAACAGTTTTTCCATATCTTCCTTCTTGATACCAATTCCGCTGTCCTTCACGGAAATCACAATTTGCATATCCTCTCCGGATATATCCACAATGCCGACTTTTAACTTCACATAACCTTTTTCCGAATATTTGATGGCATTGTTCACCAAATTAATAATAATCTGTCGTATGTGCTTCACATCTCCATATAATTTTTCCGGCAGATTAGGATCAATATCGAAGATCAATTCCAAATTCTTCTCGCCAATTCGAGTCAGAAAAATCATTCCCAAATCGCTAAATAACTGTTTCGGCTCATACTCGGTTTCTACCAGTTCAAACTTTCCGGACTCCAATTTTGAGAAATCCAAAATATCATTAATGATACTAACCAGCGCCTCTCCTGAGCTCTGAATGTTCATAAGGTATTCTGTCTGTTGTTCGTTAAACTGATCCCGCAGCAGAATTTCCGTCATTCCCACAATGGCATTCATCGGAGTTCGGATCTCATGGGACAGATTCGACACAAAAACCGACTTGGAACGATTTGCCTCCTCTGCCTTCTCCTTCAACTCTTTCATCTCCTGTGCCTGCTTTGCAATATCGGTCACATCAATTCCCCTAAGTACATAATAAGTATTCCTTCCCTCTCTCAGACTGGATGCAGACAATTCATAAACTTTATCTCCCCATACTTTTTGTTCTTTCTCTCCCATAAGAGTTTTCTCAGAAACGGAATACACATACTTCTCAATTTCAGGTTTTTTCATTAATGTCTCTGCATAAGGATTTGCGTAAATTAAGCAAAATCGTCTGTCATACACAAGAATTCCCTCTTCAATATTATCCAGAAGATAGGATTTTACATTATCAATTACATCAAATAAACGATATTTATTCACCGCTCTTGTGGAAAATAAAACAGAAAGAAAAATCCCCAAAGGTACCATATCTAATCCTTTTATGATACCTAGGCACTGAAAAGACAGTAAAACTACTGGAGCTACCCCTGCATAACACAACTGCAAATATGCACTTTTGCGAGCATCATTATCTTTGGTCTTTCTCCATGCACGAAAACACAGTACCATGAAAACAACAATTTCACATATGGTAAATCCCATATAACAATAATATAGCGGCGCCTTTCCTACTAATAATTGAGAACCAAACGTTTTTCTTTCTACTGCGATAAATGTGTAATATAGTTTGTGATGTTCGCAAGTCATGATAATTACACACATAGCTGAATTAATAAAAAACAATATCCATATAACCCATCCAGGAACCTTCTTATTCCGAAAGCGAATAATAAAGAGCAACGAAAAAAAAATGGCAAAACACTTGCCTAGATACTCCATCTTGAGTGCAATTAGCATTTCTCTATATTCTACTCCCACGATTCCAAAACATTTGCTTGTAAGTGCCACGATACAACAAACACTTGTCAAACACAAATAGTTCCGATATTCATTCCCTTTTTTTGACAAAATAGTAGCCAGCATAATGACTGATGCTACTACTGCAACACAATGAATCCCTAACCACTGAACAACTGTCACATAAGCTCCCCCTCTCTTGTCTATGATCTATTTTCTTTATCCCTGAGGATTCAAAGACTCCTTCATCTCCTTTTTGCAGCTATACATTCTGGCATCGGCAATTTCATAGACTTTGTGCATCTTTTTGGTTCCATCATATTTTGCATAGCCATATGCCGCAGAAATCTGCTCTTTTGGATGCTCCGTATTCCATGAAGTCATTTCGCTCTGTACCTGGTCTAATTTTTCCATTACCAGATTTTCATCCATTCCCTCACAGATTACCAAAAACTCATCTCCCCCCATTCTTCCAATGGAGAATGGCCCCACAAAGTTTTTCTTCAAAATAGTTGCAAAATCCTTCAACATCTCATCGCCCCTTGCATGACCATAGGTATCGTTTGCCATTTTTAACCCGTTTAAGTCAAAGGTAAGCAGATATCCCAATTTCTTTTCCTCTTCCATCTGTTCCATTAACTGTTGACACCGGTTTCGACTATAGACACCGGTGAGCATATCCTTGTATGCCATCTCTCGGATAATCTTTGCCTGGGCTTTATCATAGTAATTGTTCAACGAGGATTTAAAATAAAAATAAGACATGGTCAATACAAAAATCATGGCACCGATAGGAAACAGACTGTTATTTCCATAGTCAAACACTTTCACATACTTAAATATATTGAAACGCAAAAGTTCGATGGCACTTACCAGACTAAGCATACCCATACCATAAACCAGCACCATCTGCTCTTTCTTCTTATGATAAAGAGACCAACCGATAGAAAAAATAACAAGTAAAACCAAAAGAAGAATTGCTACCTGCATGTACGGTACCCAGTATATATAATGTATATTCCCAAAAATATCCAGGAGTATAATCACTATATTCCAAATTGCAAAAATCCCTGCACTTACCCCAAAGGCATATCGTAGTTTCTTTTCTTTTTGAATATTGAAAAAAAACAGGGAGCTGGGAATTCCCGGTATATACACGGAAAAGTATTCCAGTACATTACAGGTACTTGGATTTCGTACAAAAAGTGTAATAATGTTAGAATAACAGAGCATCCACACCGCAACTCCCATGGCAAACCAACAGATCCAAGTGAGGGTTCTGGTATCTTTGTCAAAATGTTTTCTGGTCAGACTCACCATCAGCCCAATGAAACCGATCACAATCAATGTCATGGAGGTCATCAGTTCCAGATAATTATCCCTCAGAATCGCTATGACACTTTCCTCTACATTTGCCAAATGAATCCCGCTCAAGCTGCTAATACTGTCCTCTTCTGTAAATAGCAGTTTCATCTGCAGTGTCTTTCCCCCATAGTTCTCCGGAAGGGGAATTCGAAGGTACTCATGCCCGATCACCTGCTTTTTCTCCCATTGTTCCTGTCCATAAGAATAAATGGGCTCCCCATCCAGATACACCTCCAATACACAATGATAAATATTCACCACCAATACAGGCTGTATCATTTTCGGCTCAACCGGTAACTTTGCTGTAATGGTTGCCTGCTCTCCAACCTCCGGAATCCCAAAAGAAAACTCTGACAGATCTACGATTTTGGGTTCCTCCTGTCCCATTTGGAAGGTAACATCTTTTTCAATTGGAATTTTTACCTGCACTTTGTCCGCCCTTACAAGCTTACTGTTTGGCAAAAGAATCACAAGAGCCACAATTGCCCCTGCAATACAGCCAAACCGAAACAGATTTTCAACAATATCTTTCCCCTTCATTTTTGCATTCCCCTTCCTATATATACAAACAAAATAGTAGCTGTTCAGAGGTTGCCCCTAACCTCACCTACTCGTTTTTTCTTGCCCTCATAACTAATTTATGTTACCATTTCAAATGGTAAACGAAACAATTTTCTATATACATGGGTAAAAATTCCCCCATGATACACAATCCCTTATAACAGTATATCATATCTTTCAAAAAAATTGTATATTTTTTACATATATATAATCACACAAAAATGGGAGGAAAAAAATTGAAAAAACCAAACTATAACTATTTAACCTGGGGAGGATTATTTTTAACCATTGGCATTCTTTTAGCCGGAAATATCGGTGGTTACTGGAATGTAGACCTTCCTTTTTTATTATTCTATAAAGGATTTTGGACACTGTTTATTATTCTGCCTTGCGTGGTTTCCATTATCCAAAACGGGTTTGAAGTAGCTACTACTACCGCAATTGTAGTATCCTGTCTAATCACCTCTGCAAAGCTGGGGTATTTGGATTTTGCCATGGCGAAAAGACTGCTTCTTCCCCTACTGTTGATCATTATCGGACTCTCTTTTTTTATTGGTTATTTCTTTCCGGATCAGGATGGATACGAGATTGAGGAAAACACAGACCAAGAAAGCACGACTCTTCCATCATCCAATTCACTGGACCAAAATGATTTAGAACTTCCGGTTTCCCAGAAGCAAAAGGTCAGCTCCCTTCGGGAATTTGCCAGTGCATTTTCCAGCAAAACCATCAACTATGACAACCGGATCTTCCGTGGATGTAAGTTATCCACTACATTTGGAGAACTACGATTAAACATCTCCAATGCGCATCTTGCAGATCCCACACTGCATATTGAGTGCAGCTCTATGTTTGGAACCGTTGATATTCATGTTCCGGAAGATGTGAATGTAATCGTAAAAGGAAAGGCAATGTTTGGTGGCATTCACAATTACCGAAAAGGAATCTCCTCCATAGAAGGAGTTCCTACAATTTATATCAATGTAATCTGTATTGTAGGAGGCGTAGACATTCGATGAACACTTTTCAAAGAATTATTAAAAATATTACCACTGCCTTTATGGTTACTGCAGGAATCTGTCTAATCGCTCTTGTTATTGAACTAGGAATTTTTATTACTGACTGGTTTCAGGTGAAGCAGCCTTTTTCTATTTTTTCTAAAAAAGGGATTCAAACAGAAAAATCATTGGAAGATACCCAAAAATCATATCCGGATGTGAACAGTCTTTGCATTTCTAGTGGAAGTTTTAATCTTTCCATCAAACAGGATAGTTCACTGACCGAACCAGCCATCTGTTATGAAAAGACAAAGGGAAAATTATCCTTCAAACAAGACGACAAAACTTTATATATTAAAGAAAAACGAACTTACAACTTATACTCCCTTTTTCACAAGAAAGAGGAATTTTCCATTGCTTCCGGAACAATTTATATTTTTATTCCAAAAGACTATGCACTGGAAAATGTGGAACTACATTTAGGAACCGCCTCCACTTCCCTTGACAATTTTTATGCAAAGAACCTGGTTATTCACGGAGATTCCGGAACCCTCACTGCGGATGGTACCATTGCACAGAATGCCAATCTGATCATGGCGAGTGGCCAATCCCAATTACAAAATGTCACATTCCACAATTATACCTTAGAAACCGGTTCCGGAGAGTTTTTGTGTTCCGGGCAATTTACTTCCGGTGGAGATTTTCAGATTGGTTCCGGGGATGCTACTCTGGTCTTTTATGCCAGCCGAAATTACTATGGTTTGAAACTGGAAAAAGGAGAAGGAGACCTGCTCATTGACGGCACTGACTACGAGGATGTGCCAATTACCGACAATCCTTCCCACACCATTACTCTCAAAAATGATACGGGAAATGTGAACCTCATATTTCAACAGCAGTAGTTTCCACAGCTGTTTCTAACACTTTCCACCTTTTTGTATATATGTTTTTTAAGTAACAGTTCAGCCGAAAGCTGTCCTGTTACTCAAATTGCTGCCTCTGTATCTTTACATTTTTTACAATTTATTACAATAGATTGCACCAACACCAGACCGATCGGACCAAGAAATACTCCCCAAACGCCAAACAGCTGCACCCCCACATACATAGCGGACAAAAACACAAAGGGGTGAATGCCTAGGGATTTTCCCATGATCTTTGGCTCCAAAATTTGCCGGACTGCCTGGCAGATTCCAAGAGCCGCCAGCAATAACACACAATCCTTCCACTGACCATTCACTCCCTCAATAATAGCAGCCGGAACAAGAACAAGGCCGCTTCCAAGCACTGGAAAGGCATCCAACACAGCCACCAGAATTCCAAACAACAATGCATAGGAGCTTCCTGTAAGAAAAAAAGCAACAAAACAAACCACTGCCACAATGGTCATAATAATTCCCTGTGCTTTTACATAAGCAAAGCCAACCGTTGTAAGTGGCTTTAGAATTTCCTGCATTTCTTTTGCAAAGGGAAGACTTCGAAATTGACTTTCTACGCCTTCCTGATCCCAGAGATAAATACCTAATAAAAACAACATAACACATGCAGCAGCAAGGAGCCGCGTAAAATATTTACAGCAGTTCCACACAGAAACCGGAAGATTTCCCATGTAATTATGAACATTGTTTTCCATCTGTGCAAGCTGCCCATACATATAGTTCTTAGACACTCCTTCCCCCACACAGAAGATTCCGTCACAGGCATTACATAGGTTCTCAATCTGTGCCTGTACGATTCTTTCGTATTCAGGAAAACGCGACAACAGTGAAGCAAGTTGCTGCACCAGTCCATTTCCAATCCCACAGATTGCAATTCCCAAGCCTCCCACAAACAACAATAAAACTAAAATCACACTACAACACTTTGGCAAATGAAATCCTCTACAGAAAAAACGCACCACCGGATGCAAAAGCCTTCCTATCACCCAAGCCAAAAGAATCGGTAAAATAAGGAAAAGCAGAAAGCGAAAAAACAAATACACTGCTCCTGCACTTCCTGCTAATAACAATCCTTTTTTTATTTTTCTCATGTACCACCACTCCTCTTCACCTTACGAGACTATTGCATAAGGGAACACTTGCCTGTGAACAGTATCTTCGTTACCCTCAATAATCTCTTCTGATATCATGGTTTCCAAATGGTACACAAATTATCCCTGCAAGACTTTCCCACTATGAAGAAGTAACAGTTACTCAAAGAATGGCTTCCACATTTCCCCTGTTGGATTCAAATGAAATTCCATTCTTTCTTTCGTTTTCGGATGTGCAAAAGAAAGCATATGACTATAAAGGGCAATTCCTCTATGTCTCCCCAGCCCTGCCTGATTTGGATTGTACTTGGTATCTCCCAGTATGCCTGCCACATGTGTCTTCATCTGTACCCGTATCTGATGGTGTCTTCCGGTAAAAAGTTCTACTTCCACCATGGAACAGTTCCCTACTACTTTCTTTACCGTATAAGAAAGCTTTGCACATTTCCCCTGTTTCTCTTTCTCAGATACAACCACGGAAGTATTGTTTCTTCCATCTTTTTTCAAATAATCGGTCAATAAGACGGGCACTTTTCCTATATCTTCCTTTAAATCTTTCGTAACGATACAAAAGTATTTCTTTCCCATCTGTTTTTCTTGTATCTGTCTGGATAATTCCTTAGTGGCCTCTGGTGTCTTTCCAAAAACCATCACTCCGCCCACTGGACGATCCAGACGGTGTACTAGACCTAAATACACCTGTTTTCCTTCTTCTTTTTGATGAAGATAGTTCTTCAATTGATTCACCAGGTCCATGTCCAGTGTTCTATCACTTTGTACCGGCATCCCCGGCTTTTTTTCACACACAATTATTTCCTTATCTTCATATAAAATATTTGGCTCCATTGCTTTCTCTTCTCCTACCATTGTTTTATCTTTTTTTATCCAGTATAAGATTAAGGTGTCAAAAGACTATATTTGATGATACCAGGGTCAAAAGGTCTGAACCCACATGAGCTTGCTCAATTGTGGGTGAATGTCCTTGGGGCCCGCCAAACATGAGGAAGTAGCGATTTACTCAGTAAATCAGCGAATTCCGAATGTTTGTAGAATTGCGAGAGCTGTTACCAGCGTAGCAATTCGTAGGTATCATTGTGCAATTTTACAATCGCACTTTAAAAAGTGACCTTTTGACTCCTTAATCAGTATAACAAAGAATCTATATTTCTACATCAAAAAAAGTCCACATTTTTATTGTATACTTTTACCTTGAAAATGAAGTCAATGTTACCAATTAGCCCTATTTGGGGCGAATTACAAATAAGGTCAGTTATGCTAAGACGCATATCTGTTTATAAAGAATTTAAGGAGGAAGTATACTATGAAAACGAAAAAAATTTTAACATCCATGCTAGCCCTTAGTCTGGCAACTACTACACTGATTTCCACCCCCCATACACACTTGGAAGCTGCCAGCAGAAACAAGCTTTCCCTTTCTGCAAAAAAACTGACACTTACAGTGGGAGCCAGCAAGTCCGTTTCTGCCAATCAAAAGTTTTCCTGGAAACTGTCCAATAAAAAAATTGTTCAGATAAAGAAACTAAGCAATAAAAAGCTGAAACTAACTGGTAAAACGGCGGGTAAATGCATCCTTACCGCATACAAGGGCAAAACGAAAAAGACACTAACCGTTATTGTCAAATCCAGCTCCTCTGCTGTTGCCAGTGCCGCGCCTGTGAGAAGCATGACGCCTGCTACCGGAACTGCTCCTGCTGCCAGCACAGCCCCTGCTTCTAGCACAACTCCTGCTGCCAGTGCGACACCAAATGTTGCAACTGCTACCCCTATGGTAAGTGCTACCCCTATGGTAAGTGCTACCCCTGTAGAGCAAGGTTCTACACAGAAACCTACTGAAATTCCAGGAACACCAAATCCAACCTTTGCATCGCAAGAGGTACCATCTCAAACAGCTACAACGGTTCCAACAATAGCAGCTACAAATACAACACCAACGACAACTGCATCTACCACTCAAGGTGTAACTGAGAGTTCGTTACCGGAATCTGTGACTACACCTCCTGTTTCCACAAGCTCTGGACCTTCTGTCACCCCATCTGTGGCAACTACAATGTCCTGTGCGACTTGTACTCCTTCGGTGGAACCAACTGAGACTCCAGTCTATCCCACCGAAGAACCGGTAGAAATGATTGTTACCAGCGTGAACGAAAACAGCGTAGAATTACGCTTCTACAACCATACCTCATATGATGCCGGTTTCGGTTATCACTTTACCTTAGAAAAATATGAGAATGGTTGCTGGAACGAGGTACCAAAAAGGGAGGGTGCCATGGAAAAAATACCTAATTTATACTTTGAATTACCATCGTATACAATGAAAAAATATGATGTCCCGGTTACTTTTGAGGGTTATTTCGACTCACTCCCTTCCGGAATTTACCGTTTAAGCACCCAAATCCATCTTGAGGAGCATTTCATTACTTACCATGACGAATACGATGTTACCGCCCATGCCATTTTCGTGGCACCTGCTCAACCGGTAGAAATGACCGTGACCAATGTGTACGAAAACAGCGTAGAATTACACTTTTGCAATCATTTCGATTTTTCTGTGGGATTTGGTTATAACTTCACCTTAGAAAAGAAAGAAAATGGTTACTGGAGAAAGGTACCA
>JBGVLO010000092.1:0-1517 GCA_045124315.1 Lachnospiraceae bacterium | reverse complement strand
TGGATTCCCTTTTCCGTCCTTTTTCGGTGCCTTGGCAGCACTTAAAGTCTCTACGATTTCCTGCATCTGCATCGTAAATACCAAACCATCTGTGTAGCGGTCAATGGTTTCGATTAATTCCTTGTTTTCCTTGCGGTACAGTGCTTTTGCAAGATTATTGGCTCCGTTTACTGACCAACGCATCCTCCGGTTTTTCATACGCAAGGTAATTACTGTGCAATTCTGACTTTCCTGTACTCCCATTCCCTTGTATATGATGCCTTCCTGGGGCGCCGGTATTTCCTTTCCCTGTTTATCATAGGGCAGGAGCCCTTCCTTGTTATTATTCAGATATTTATATAATTCCTGGGCATTTTTGCTTCTTTTATCTTTTTCATCCGGACTTTCCACACTTGTTGCATATATTTCGATATACTCTAGCATTTCTTCCGGTTTTTCCTCATCAAACAGCCGGCGGATTTCTTCCTGCGCCTGTTTGTCGCCGATTTTCCGGGTAATCTCTTTATATACATGATAGCGGTCAAGCTGGAAGATAACTTCTGAATCATATGGCTCATTTATCCAGCCACCTCCATCCCCATTGAGTACCCGCTGTCCGATCTCATCGCCATTGTATTTCTTTCTGATACATGCCTCTCGCTTTTCATGGAATTCGCTGCTTTTTTCCATTCCTGCAAGCATTGTCTTTTCCACAAGGGTACTTCGGTTCTGCGTCTCTTTTTCTGCATCCCAGCCCTCATACATGGTAAATACCTTCATTTCCTGCTTCTTCATTTTTTTGTGGTTCTTATCCTGCATATGAAGCCATACACCATCCATTTCTTCAAAAAGCACCGGAATTTCTCTTGTTCCTTCTGACTGGTCTGCATTCATCTGTTTTACCGCATGTTCCTCCTCTTCACTGATTCGCTCGCCCAGACGCTGCATCACATTCCACACACCGCCTGCACTGATGCTCTGTCCACAGGTACTGCTTATCACATCTGCCGTAACCCGGTAAGGTGACTCCGTTACCGTCATGGCTATCTTTTCTGCTAGATTGGTGGATATCAGCCCTATTTTATCCATCTGCATAGCTTGATCCAAAAGATAAACATATGCCTTTTCACCATCCTCAAGACTGGTCTGGTATACCCTGCGCCAGTAGGACACATCTCCGTAAACTGTTTTTATGCTGGTTTTGCGACCTCCTTTGTCACGGTACAGCTTAGTGTCTCTGGATGTTGCCAACTCATTATCATAGGATTCTAGTATTATTCTGGTAATCTCACATCCCAACTCACAAACATATTTAAAAATTTTTTGCTCCAACTCCTTGAACGAAATTAACTTTTCCTCTACAATAGTATTCATCATACAGTCTCCTTTACGATTTTTCTTCGCAGTTAACATCATAAAGAAAAACTGTATGATTGGGAAGAGGTATTTTACTTCTTCCCTTTATTTTTGCCAATTAAAATTATACACTAACAATAAACTTTTATTCTCAATATGGACATCCAATTAGCCGGGAATCC
>JBGVLO010000091.1:0-25572 GCA_045124315.1 Lachnospiraceae bacterium | reverse complement strand
ACCTGAACAGCCTGAATGGAACCAGATGCTCCACCGGAAATAATTAAAACAATTTCTTCTTTTTTATCTCCAGTCAAGTCGCGTACCTTTGCTTCTACATGTGCATATCCTATAGTTTCTGCAAGTTTCGAATTGACAGGAATTTTTTCATTATCAATTTGAATGATTCCATCTCTACAATTTTTTGGATTTAAAAATACTTCAACCTCAACTTGACCATCTGCTACTTTCAATTGCGTGCTGTACACACTTTCATATTCTCCGTTTTTTTCCTTCTCCAATACGGTCTCAGATTGGTTGCTATTTACATTTTTCTGTGCAACTATTCTACTCATTTCGTTTGCACTTATTTTTCCCGAATTAAATGTAGGCAACACAATACTTACTACCACTAACAGCCTAAATAGAATTTTTGAACAACTCGTGATATTTTTATTCGTTTCAATCACCGCCTTCCTGATAAATTGAACATCCTGCACCTTGCATATGAAGCTATCATTCTGCGTCAATATACCCATAACTTTTTGTTCGTTACTAGTAAGACTTTAAATCAACTTCGATGCATTTTCAACTTCCATTATAGTTTCAATAATGCGATACACTTCTGTGCTTGGCATAAATTCGACTGTATGTGGCTTCTTACCACCTTGAAGATTGTACTTCTCTAGCCTCTTTGAATTTACAACTGCATTATCCTGCATTGACCGAAGTAACTCGTACATATCTTCTTTATTCTTATCATACTGAGGTATTCTCTTTTTAAGTTCATCAATGACTTCTTCATTCGAGCCAAATGCCTTAGTAGAATAATCATAATGACAAAGATACCAGATTTCAAAACATGGACTCGAAACAATTAATGACAAATCATTTGCTTCAGCCTTTTTATCAGCTAATGCAATCTGCTTATTTTTACTGGATATAAAATCCGAATCAAGAACACAATATGCCGTATCGCCAGCTTTCGGATCAAATCCCATATCTTTACATTCAGAAAGTAATTCCGACACCATATTAACTGGATCCGTTGAGCCACCCTTTGCGAACCTTATCTGCACCTTATCACTGTTAAACTTCTTGAAATATAGCTTCTCAGTTTTATTCTTTCCTTCAGTGGCAATAAAAATAATCTTCTTACGTTTTCGACTATTTGAATTACGTTTCTTAGGAGTATAACCATGTTTGTTTAATCCCATAGGCCATCCCCCATTCCCAAATCCGGTACAGAACCATATCTGCCGAGCAGGTACGCTTTTCTAATATCTTCACGTGTTCTAGGTGAGAATTCATCTAATGAATATAATTCAGAAACGCCAGTCTTTTGATTCTTTTCTACGAAATAAATCTGGTCTCGTCTTAAATCATTAAGATTAAGCAATGACATGGTATGCGTAGAAATAATCAACTGCGCATTTTTTATATTCACTTCTGGATTATTAAACAATCCCACCAAGTAGCAGACAAGCATTGGATGTATGCTCTTATCGAACTCGTCAATACATACGGTCTCACCTGTTTCAAAAGCTTTCTTAATAATCGGGCTCATAAAGAATATCTTCTGAGTTCCAAGTGACTCTAATTGCATTCCCAAAGGAAATACTTGCTTCTCTCCATTTTCATCCTCAATAATGTGCTTTGTAGTTACCTTATACTCTTTGCCTCGTATCTCTGGCACGGTACCTGGTTGATTAGCCAACATTAACGCTGGAATGCCTTCCAAAGGAACATCTCGGCTTTCAAACTCATAATCACAGATATTGATATCAGCTTCTTTAAGAATATTATTGGTAAATCTTCTGAGCGAATTATCGGAGTCCTTCTCAAACATATCGCCAGTGATGTTTAATGCATTCTCATAATTTGTATCATAAGTATTTATAGAATTTGTAATCCACATCATCGGAATCTTTGTTTCTTCTGCATTCCAAGCTGTTGCTGTCGCAAGGAAAAGTTTATTCTCTGTATTTCTCTCCGTGAGCGGTTTCAATTTTGTTTTTAATGCTTGGTTGGTAAATGTATATTTTTCCTTAGCCGACTCATCTCTTTCAAAAATAGTTGTTGGACGTGAAGAATTATATACATAAAGATACTCTGCACATACCTTCTGATTTGTCGCAGAATATCCATACACATACTTCTTACCTTCTACAACAAACACAAATTCAAAAGAAGTAGGTTCCTTGGCTGATTCATTATCAAATAAATATGGAACAATTGTATATAACGGTTCTCCAACCTGTCTTACATCAGATCTCTTTACAGTAACGATTGCCGCAGTTAATGCTAAAAACAAATTACTTTTTCCTGCAGCATTTGCGCCAAAAACAGTTGCTACCTTTAGTATTTTCTCTTTACCGACTTCAACCACATTATTTGGTAAATTCTTATCTGCCGAACCCTCTAATGATAAAACAGTTCTTTCCTTGAAGGATCTGAAATTCTCCACCGAAAACTGTAATAACATAATATCCCTCCTTTATATGACGAGTATTAATATTATACCACGTCGCCATGGATTTTCAATCTCAAACTAATATTTTTGCCATTTTTCGTCATTTTCTGCGTTTTCGAGAGTTTGACAGTTGAATAATAGAAAAAATCTGCCGCAAATTAAAGCTGAAATATAAATTCAAATATGATATCAATGCAATTCTTTCCGACCTGATTTATGCAAGAATTCTGGAACCATCCAGTAAACGTTCTTCTTTCAAAACTGCCTCAGGATTCTTAGAAAAACCTTATTCCCAAGACGCCATTGAAGCCTGTAAACCGGGGGATATTATTTATGTGTTTATGGAATTGGATGACCAGCATGTACACTTTACCATTCGAAATCCTTCCCGTGTTTCCTATTCTCCTTCGGAGATGAGCAATTTTTTCAAAAAAGGATATACCACAAAACAGGATGTTGATTCTAATTTAAAACGTGGTTTTGGATTATATTCCTTGTCCCATAATATAAAAAAAGACATGGCATCCTTTTTGCAGATTGCATCGAATTTGATGAGATTTATTGGATTATCTTTAAAATGATATTATGATTTTGGTCAATACTTTTTGAAATATTACAGAAAAAGAGTGTAACAGTTCAGCCAGGGGCTGTCCTGTTACGGCTCACAGCAAGCTTACGCATGCAAATTGCTGTGAGCCACACCTAATTTACACTTTCATACGTCCTTGCACAACAATGTGTGCAAGGACTACCTGAACTGTTACTTTCACCCTCACCTCACCTGCTTCGCCACGCCCTTATCCATCTCCCACACATGGTCACAAAGCACATCAATATCCTCTCTATTATGACTGGCAATGAGAATCGTCTTTCCCTGCTCTTTTAATTCTAACAGCAACTTTCGAATATCCTCCACCCCTTGATTATCCAGACCATTCATAGGCTCGTCTAAAATCCAAGCTTTATGTGCACTTCCACTAACCTGCTCGACCTATGAAGAACTTACTCATGCATTAGAACAGAAAAGTCGGACATCCTTTCATAATAATGTTCCGATAGAATTGCTAAAATTAAATTATAAATTATTGTCAGGATTTCTTTATCAGAAGACAGTGGAAGCGGAAAGAAAAGGTATCACACTATCTATTTCAATACAAAACATTGCCTTACAAACCATTGTTCCTGAATACGAACTACTGGAAATGACCGGAATTCTCCTTGACAACGCAATTGAAGCAACCGCCGAAAGCGAGATTATTAAGGTTTCTATCGATAGTTATCAATCCAAAGTCTGTATTGCCATATCCAATCCAGGTCCTGTCATAGATATGAACCTTCAAAAGTTAATGTTTCAGAAAGGTTATACAACCAAATCCATACATCCGGAACAACATGGACTGGGATTATATATTTTAAAGAAGAAAGTTGCCTCCTACCATGGCGTGATTCAGTTGCAGGATTCAAAACAGTCTGGTAAACATATAGTGACTTTTGAATTCATCGTATAATTCCAATGGAATAATGGGTATCACTTTCTTTACTGTTTTATTTTACTGTTCCGAATCACACCACTCTTCTATTACACAGGTATGTTTCTTCTTGTCCTCTCCTTCTGCATCATAATTCACTCCCACCAGAAGGATTCTGTCACCGAAACCTGCCAACGCACCCTGATATCTTTTTTCTTTGATTTGCTTTATGGCAGTATCAGCGGATTGATTATGCTTTAATTACACTACCATGGCTGGCCGTTTTCCTGCATCCAAGCTTCTACACCTATTGCAGTAGCCATATGACTCTTTCCGGCTCCGTTCCGTCCGTACAGGATAAGATTTTTATTCCATCTATGCTTGTGGTGTTCGGAATTATTATCTTATTGAAATCATACCCTTCAAAAGTTTTTATGTTGAAGGTGTTACACTTTTGGATTGCGTTTTGTTACAGTTTTATTTTACACTAAACACAGATGTGAAAAAGGCTCTATAATTTTCTGTACACAGTACGAGCCTTCAGAGTGGTATGACAGGATTAATCCTGATCCAAACGTAGACAGTCCGATTTCGGATGCCATCATGGACAGAATCATCCATAATTCATACGATATACTGATTGAAGGTAAAGTTTCCATGCGTGAACGTCATGGACTGAAAGCTACAAGGGAGGAGGTCGGGCATGATGACTGATTTAGAACTCGAATTAATGGTATCCAACGAAACCATACGTGAAGCAGAAGAATCTTTTGACCAACTGCGTAAGGAGTATCATGCATTGCGGGAACATACTGACAAACTGGAATCTATTCTCAAAGAACACGACATTCCGTTTCCAAAGTTCTGGGGTTGGTAATAGCAGAGTCTACATACATTACACAGTTGTTATATAGCATCAGATAAATCTGGTATTATCAAAGTTAATTGGCTCAGTCTCCGTGAAGGTGGCTCACACCTTCCGTGAGACTGGTTCTAAATACGCGTGCAAATGGAGTTCACCGGTCGGAATATACAATTGGAAAAATCGATTGGAGAAGAAGCAGGAAGAGACATCAGAAGAAACAATGCCTGTTTTTGTTGAAGTTACGCCAACTGCACCACTACAGGCAGACGTCTTTCATTCTTCTCTACATATCGCATGGAATGAGATACATTTTGATATTACATCAAAGGAGGATGCGGACCTGGCAGCATATTTTATACGTCAGGTACAACATTCATGTTAGAGACATTTACAAACACAGCCACACATATTTATTTCGCATGTGGACCTACAGATTTCAGAAAACAAACAGAAAGTTTATCAGCATTGGTATCCGCACAATTCAATCTGGATCCCTATGCAGGCGACTGCGTCTTTGTTTTCTGCAACAAAAGGAGAAATGCAATCAAAGTACTGCGATATGATCATAATGGTTTTATACTTGCCAGTAAGAAACTTCTGGATGGAATGAAGTTTCAATGGCCAAGACACCGGACGAAGTAAAAGAAGTGACTCAGCAACAGTTAAAATGGCTTTTAGACGGACTTTCCATCGAACAAAAAAAGCACATCATGACGTGGAAATGTCAAGAGAAAACTGTTGTTATCAGTACCATCAAATCAACGAAAATATCGACTCAATCCCTTATAAAATCAGCGTTTTTTAAGGGATTGAGCGTAAACGCAAGATGCATTTGTATTTATTCCAAATAATAATTTTCTGGAAGAATTACCATTTAACTAAATATAAGAACAACGACATGGAAGCAAACACCCCGGGGAATAATAATTCCCCAAGATAAAAAATCGCTTATGAAAGTGCTATTTTTGTCTGCTGTTTAGTTTACTGTTTTTCTGTTGTAGTATTTCCATAACTTACTATAACATAACAATCTCTTTTTACTTAACATATTCTTTTACTGAATTCAAGCCCTCTGAATATGTCATTTTATTATCATTAATATTTTTTAAAATTTCTTTAACATCTTTCACATTTAAATCAATACCACAATTTATACCATAATCTTTAATTAGTGCTATATAACCACTAATTAACGCTGTGGATTGTGAAGTTCCTGTTGTGGGGGCTAAATCACCCGTATTAAGCATAGTGTATACATTTACACCTGGCGCCAATATATCACATTGATTTATAGCATTAGTCCCTTCCCAAACATCCAATTTATTATCTATAGCTCCAACCGAAATACAATCTTCATACTTCGCTGGATATAACATATCATCTGTTTCATAATCACCAGATGAAGCCACCACAATTATTCCTGATTTTATGGCATTGTTTATAGATTTTTTTATTTTTTCATTATCAAAATAACTTCCCAAGCTAATATTTATAATGGTCACGTCATCTTTTATAGCATTATCAATGGCCGCGGATAATATTTCAGGTTCAACTTTTCCTGTCTCGTCAACAACTTTATAACTATATACTTTAGCTTTGGGAGCTATTCCAAGTAAATTATCAGCCCCTAAAATTAGCGAACACATCATAGTTCCATGCCCATTTTCATCTAAATCATTAGAATTATTTGCCACATTGTAACTTACATCTACTTTAGGTTTCTGAAAATCTGATATTCCACTATCTATTAGAGCAATAACTTGACTTTTACCTTTTGTTTTTCTATGTAAAGTTTCGTATTCCATATAATCTTCATGCCAATTTTTACTCTTTCTAACATAGCTATTCTCAGATGTTGTTTCTTCTATATTGCTTTTATTAGGCATTAAAAAAAAAATAGTTACTAAAGTCCAAATTATAATAATCAAACAGATAATTCCGACAATTGTTCTCACTATCATAAGATTTTTGTCACTTAATGTGGTCTCTATTTTTTTCTTATAAAAACTTGCGCCTATTATCAATAATATGAATATTATTGGTATTACTATCCTCGCAACTTCATTTCTAAAAACCAATTTACTACCTCTTTTCTAACTTTGACTGTTCTCGAAAAACTCTGAGCTTCCGATATATACAGTCTTTTTCTATATCTTCTTTTTATCATTCACATCTTAAATCCAACATAAATATGTATTTTTATGCATAAAAGAATTTGACAAACCCTCCAAATTGTGCGGCGCTCCATATCAGTCGTTAAGAAATTATTTTTCTTTTCGGAGGTGCATTTTATGTTGAATTCTTGGCGTTCTCACGCTGATTATCAAACTTTTGTTTCAGATATTGTTTCCATTTTTTCTGAAAACGAACTTTTAAAATTACAATTTTACTGTAAATCTAGAGAAAAACTAGCTTCTTTAAATCTGGATTCCATCGGTGTCTTTTTGACTTCTGATTACTCCAATACTGACACCCCTTCTAAAAAAAGCCTAAATTCCTTCGTTTCATTGTTCTTATGATGGATTGGGATTTTCCAGTATCAATCGATGGCATAAACATTTGCTTAGATTCTGCAAATGACAGCTATGCTACTTACTAACTTCTCCATGACTTGAATATTCGTCCATTCATTGATTTAAATATAAGTTGCGGAAGACCCTTCTATCCCTAACAACATTCAGATTGATGCTGATGATACACCTTTGTGTCAAGGCGGAAATCGTATGGTTAAGTAGAGAATGTTTCCTTAAAAACATGCACGAAAATTGTGTTGTCCTGTTGCCTGTGGCAAAGAAGAAGCATGTGACTGCAAATCTAACTGCTCCTCCTTAGCCTACGGGCTTTGTGTTTATACTAAACCTAAGTGAGAGAGTTTTGCGCTTGTATCAGCCAATCCCACGTGGTACGGAAGCATATAAAAAGATATATATCAACCGTACAAGTTCAGAGCGTGTAAATGATAGAATTCTCAATGACTACAAATTGCATTCTATGTATGCCCATGGCAAAAACATTTTAGTTTCTTTGATATGATTGCCAGCATCAATATACATTTAGATGCCCAGATTAAATACAAGAAAAATCACTCTGTTTAATCATCTCAACTTCACAATTTCCAAAAACTGCCTTTGGGGAAATTTTAAAGTCATACCCATTTCTAATATTCGTTCTAGCAAAGAGTACATATATTGCAATTTTGTATAAAATGTATTTTTATTCATCATTTTAATGTTGAGTTTCCGAGACTACTCGCTTTTTAGTATTATTGTTTTTCTACACTATACCCAACCAAAACCCATGGAATGCTTGCAACAATTCCTCTTTTACTTAATCCATTATAATAATCTACATCTGCTGCAAATGCCCAACAATACCAGCAACCTACTCCACCGGCTACTCCAGCGGCTACTCCAGGAGGACCTGCTAAAACGGCTGCTGCAATTACGCCTACTCCGCCTTCTGCAGCTGCAGTCTTGTTCAATTCTCTTACCCACTTATTTGCATCCTTTGTACTCTTATAACGCTCCTTTCCCCACCAATAAGTTTTATCATATGTACTTCCACCTTGTAAATAAAAGGCATCATCACTATCTATCATTGTTCCATCACTCAACATTATCAATTCACCATCTTCTAATGTCTCATTTATTTCTTCAATGCCTTCTATAAAAAGCTTATATAAATCATCTGTAGTCATTGGCTCCAAACCGATTTTAATAGCTTCTTCATTAATACTAGCCAAATCTATTTTTTCTATAAAATCATAAATAGCTTCTTCATCGTATACTATTTCTTTGTCATCATATTCCACCATTTCTGACTGTTCTAATGCATCTACTAAGTTACTACTATCGATTTCTTGTTCTTTAGCATAAACATTATCACTCCACATAGTTCCAACTAACATAGTCATAACTAACATACCTATTAAAGCCTTTTTTAAAATATTTTTCATTTTGTACTTACCTCCCTATCATCACTTGCTTCCTCACCATTCTGAGCATTCATTTCAATCTCATCTTTGAAAGTTCCTTCATCCAAAATCTCAACATTGCTTTCATAAGAAACATTTGATAAATCAACTTGCTCATTTACACTTTCAGCTTCGTTTTCATAATCACTTACCTCTTCACTATGTGACACACTTTCTTTTTGACTTGTAGCCCCTTTTGTATCTAATCTAATAGCAGCAAACCCTGTTCCTAACAGCAGGAATATAACAATAGCCACTACTCCATATTTTATATTTTTCACTTTAAGTTTCATCCTCCAACTTTTAACTACTCTAAATTTATTCTTACTTATTCTCTTTCTCCTTGTAAACACAATCAATATTATCTCCCACCTGACAATGTCTCCATTCACATTAAAATTGAAAAACTTGATTTATCAAGTGACTTCTTTTGCATTCCCGATAAAATCTCTAAATACCTATCGGGAATGCGGTTATTAGTTACTCCTGTTCCTGATTTTCTATCAGTTCTTTACGCAGACATTCTGGAACTTCTACTTCGCCCCAAATGCCATGACATCCGGTACTGGAAATAAAAACATCCGACAAATCAATTAACTGTTCACTTAACTTCTTAATCATTTGTTCCTTTGACATAAACACCTTCCTCCTTCCACAACTAATATTTCCATCATCTGCAATAATAACGTCCAACCAATGTACTTTTCCCACTGCCCGTTTAAAAGAAAACAAACGAATATCCATATGCTAATTACAACTATAGAATACCCTTTTAACTTTTTTCTTCTTTTTTTCGATGCAATCGGTCTTACCTGAGACGGAATAGGTGCTCTCAATAATATGTACATGACATACACAATGTAAAGCCCTGCCAGTATTCCTTTCGATAAGTAAAAACATCTGCTCATTATTATTACAGATAGAAAGAAGCCAAACGAAAAGAAAAAACATCCCCAGAAAGTACGTCTATGCATTCCACCCATCGTAACTCTTATGGACAGAACAATACACAACGAAAAAAGAAAAGCCTTGTATTCTCCAATCATCGCAAAAATGATGCCCAATAATAAAACTTTTTCTCCTTCATTCAGTATCACTTTAAGTGTATACTTCATTCTTTCACATTGCTCATAGCTATAATTTCCATATTGCTCTGCGAGCATGACATACTTTTTCGAAATGGTATCATTCAAACTAACTTTCACGACTTTGTTCGACCTCCCTCCATTTCCCTTATATCATTTCATTTTTTGATTTTCAATCGTTTTGGCATGAACGGTATGTTTTTGGGCATGAACTGCAGGAATTGCAATTGATTTTTCTATTTTCCTTAACTACAATAAATGTAGTCACATAAACACATTACAAAAAAGAAAGCAGAGATTATTAATGAAACATATATTACTTGTAGAAGATTTTGAAACGCAGGCTAAGGCACTAAAGTCCATCATTCAATCACACATACCGGATGTGGATATTACGATTGCTTCAAATATAGCGGATGCCTTGCATTTTATTCAGATTTTACCAACGATTGATTTATTTTTTTTGGATATTGCGCTATCCGAAGATTATTCGAAAAAGGACGATGGAATTACACTTGGTTTAGAAATACGTTCCAGAATAAAATATAGAAATACACCAATTATTTATGTTACCTCATATTCCAACAGAATACAGGAAGCCATTAATCAGGTACATTGTTTTGGTTTTTTATATAAACCTTACACTCCGTTAGATGTCACAAAACTGCTTGATTCTATATTTCAAGCGGAGAATAAAGATCAGAAATTATTACTAAAAGTAGAATCTTCCGTTTTCTTTCAATTAGATTTATCTTCCCTGCTATTTGTTAATGCAAAAGGAAAATATATGATTTACCAAACACAAGATTGTGCTCATACCTCCAGACAATACTCTATGAAACAATTAGAAGAGCTATTACCGAAAAATTTTATTCGATGTCATAAGAGCTATATCGTTAACAAAGATTACATAAAAAATTTTGATACGGTTAATCGTTACATTCATATGTACCACACTTCAAAATTGATTCCGGTAACAAGAACATTCCAACTGACAAAGGAGAATTGAAATGCTTTCATTTATACTTGACTTTTTTATTTATTTCATAGAATTATTAGCCTTTTATTTCCTAAGCCTTAACTTTAAAAAAAGCAGCTTTAGACTGACTATCCCATTATGCATTTCTCTTTTTTTGTTCGCAACATTTTTCGCAACAATGGATTTATTTTTACCCAATCCTATCATTTCTTTTTTAATTCAATGCATCTGCTATATTCTATTCTTTCAAGTTAATTTACGCATAAGTTTCCATGAGTCCGTTCATACTTACTTATTTGCCTTTATTCTGAATATAACGATACAATTTGCAACATCTATACCGGCTCAACTACTGCATATTCCTCTCACAAATGAAACTATGCAAGTGTTAGGAATTGGTATTACCTTTTTTGGCTGTATGCTGCTTTATTTTTTTGTCCCTTTACACAACATCTATTCCTATGCACTCCATACCTCTATTTTTTCCCAGTTATTACTGACAAATACAGGTATTTTATATGTTGCAGTTGTATTATTTTACCGCTTTCATTCGATTTCCACGGTGGAAACCACCCTTCTTATTGGTTTCTTCATTATAACCGCAATTGCAGTAAATGGTGAACTTATCAATGCTAACTTTAAATTTATAAAAAAGGAAAAAGAACTCGAAAATTATACACGATACCTCCCTATTGTGGAGGAACTAATCGAGCAGGTCCGGATCAGACAACACAAGCATGACAATGAAATCCAAGCTTTATGTGCACTTCCACTAACCTGTTCGACCTATGAAGAACTTGCTCATGCATTAGAACAGCAAAGTCGGACATCCTTTCAGAATAATGTTCCAATAGAATTGCTAAAATTAAATTATAAATTATTGGCAGGATTTCTTTATCAGAAGACAGTGGAAGCGGAAAGAAAAGGTATCACACTATCTATTTCAATACAAAACTTTGCCTTACAAACCATTGTTCCTGAATACGAACTACTGGAAATGACCGGAATTCTCCTTGACAACGCAATTGAAGCAACCGCCGAAAGCGAGATTATTAAGGTTTCTATCGATAGTTATCAAGCCAAAGTCTGTATTGCCATATCCAATCCAGGTCCTGTCATAGATATGAACCTTCAAAAGTTAATGTTTCAGAAAGGTTATACAACCAAATCCATACATCCAGAACAACATGGACTGGGATTATATATTTTAAAGAAGAAAGTTGCCTCCTACCATGGCGTGATTCAGTTGCAGGATTCAAAACAGGCTGGTAAACATATAGTAACTTTTGAATTCATCGTATAGCCACCATTCATTCACAGACTCGACATGCTATCAAGCCATGCAACAAAAACACATTTGTGTAATTTATTTTTTCAACTTTCAGAATAGAACCATACCCATTATTCCATCATATAAATCCAATGGAATAATGGGTATCACCTCATTGTCATAATTACCCTTCATACTTTGGCTTGCAGGAACACCCAATTCCTAATCCGCCGTACCCAACATGGCAGGATACTCCAAAAGAAATATCGCCTAACATTACTTCCATTCCCGGAAATGCCTCTTCAATCTGCTTCACCCAATCCTGGGTTTCTTTTTCACTGGCACTGCTTGCGGCAAGGAGATAGACCTCACCCTTGTCATACCATTCTTTAAATTTTGTCTCAAGATCCTGTTTCAGGGCAGCAATCATTTCTTTCTTTGCCTTTCCCATTCCTCTGCAGGACTTGTAGGATTCCAGCAATCCCACATCAAATTTTAGGATTGGTTTCACATTCAACACACTTCCCACCAAGGCTGTAGCTGCATTGATGCGACCGCCTTCCTTTAAATGCTTCAAAGTATCCACACCTACATAAATGCTCATCTTGTCTCTGGCATCTTCCAGACTCTTCTTTATGAACGCTGCATCATATCCCTTATCAATCATATCCAGAGCATCCAGGACGGAACGATACATAGGAGTAGAAACCCGACCATTATCTACCACATAAACTTTTCCTTCGTAAGGCTCTTCCTGTGCCAGCATAATTGCGGTGTTACAAGCCCCGGAAAGTCCGCTGCTAATTGGAATATATACAATTTCTTCAAACTGTTCCAACCCTTTGTCCCAAATTTCCATTACTTCCTCGGGAGTTGGCTGGGAAGTAGATACCGCCACTCCAGAATCCAGCATTTCAAAAAACTGCTCCCTGGTTAAATCCTTATCTTCATAATAACATTTTCCATCTAAGAAAAATGGCATTGGCAAAACTAAAATTCCTAACTCTTCTGCTTTTTTCTGTGAAATTCCGCTGTGACTATCTGTAATTACTCCAACCTTCTTCATTGAAATTCTCCTTTTCTCACCTTTGTACCACAAGAAAATTTTCTTCTAACAACTTGGTACTTTCCTTATATTCTGCTTTTTTCTCCTCAGGTTCTCTCTCTAACATTATCTCATCAAAGTAGCCCATATATGCCTTTAAATTTGCAGAGAATACTTGCCAATCCTCCTTATCTTCCTGACTTTCTCCTACTACAATTTTATTGTTAGTACTTGCAACATATTTTACATCTGCATGCAAAGCTCCATCTAAGTTTTTTACCCCTTTTTCCTCTCCATCTAAAAACTGATACTTGTTAAAATACACTTTTATCATACAAAACGCCCCTTTCTTTGTGACCTCTCACAAACCCCTTTTTTTCCTTTTATTATACTGTATTTACACTACAATGTACATCCCTTTCACTGGTTAGTTACAGTACAGACATATGAACGAATGTCATTTACTTAAGCTCTAAATCATCATATATGGGTTGGAAGATGTGTTCGCAGGCCAATCCCTTCGTAAAAGTTCAATGCTTAAGTAAATGACATGCTGGGGTCAAAAGAAAACAACAACAGCCCCTGCACCAAAAATGTGCAAGGGCTGCCCAACACTCATATTCAACATTTATTCTGCCTTAGGAAGCTCTAAAATGGCTTTAAACAAATCTCCATCAATTTCAACATGAAATGCTCCATTTTGTAAATTTGCAAGACTCTGGGCAATATTTAAGCCCAATCCACTTCCCTCAGTATTACGGGAACGATCGCCTCTTGTAAAACGCTCCATCAATTCATCTGCGCTAACATTCAGCTCACAGCAGGAAATATTTTTCACAACCACTTCAATGGACTGCTCCAGTTCCCTGATCTCCACATAAACACGACTACCTGCTAAGGCATACTTAGAAACATTGTTCAGCAGATTTTCAAGGATTCTCCAAGATAATCTTCCATCTGCAAGAACATAAAACTTTTCATTCTCTACCTGACATCTTACTTCTAAATCGTTTTTGGAAAACTTATCCTCAAATTCGCCCACAGCCTGCGTTACCAAAGAACCAAGATCAAGCTTCGTAGCTTCCATGGTCATGGCACCACTGGTTGCCTTGGCTGCCTCAAACAAATCATCTGTCAATGTTTTTAATCGCTGGGATTTTTGATCCAGCACATCTACATACTCCTTCACCTTATCCGGCTTCACATCTTCCTTTTTCATCAGGTCTACGTAAGTAATAATAGAAGTTAAAGGCGTTTTAATATCATGTGAAACGTTGGAAATCAATTCGGTCTTCAAACGCTCAGACTTGACCATATCCTCAACCGCATGCTCCAATCCTTCCGACATAGAGTTAATATCCCTGGCTAACTGGTTCAATACACCCTTGGAAGAGTCTGTTGGAATTTGATAGGACAACTCTCCTCCACGCACTTTTGCAACTCCCATTTGAATACTTTCCAATTTTCTGGAAAACTGAGACAAATAGTACACGCCTATAATCCACATTCCCACAAAAATACCTGCTATTGCAAGAACTCCCAAAGGAATGATTCCAAAACCTCCAGACAATAATAAAATTGCAAAGGAAACGATTCCTACACACAATGGCAACACCACTGCCCACATCATAGTTCGTCTGTATAATTCACCTCTTGCCATTTTCTCTGTTTCCAAATCAAAGATTTTACCGATCAAAGATTTTTTCAGCAGACATTTTCCTTTTGCTTTTCTAACCAGAGAACATGCAAACTCAACCATCACAAGCATTGCCAATACAAGCACAATGCCTGCAATAATGGTCTCCCCATTATCATAATTGCCAGCAGAATCAAAATACCATCTAAGTACACATATCGTTACCGCACCAAAGATTACTTCCAAAATACAGGTTACTTCCGTAAACCACTGGTCGATAACCAGATAGTGTATTTCCTCATCTTTTGCACTTCTTCCACATACATAAAACAATGCCACTACACTTATTACAAATAACAGGATACACAATAGAACTGCTATTTCTCCATAATCGCTTACTTTTTGCATATAGAGATAGTTCTGCTTTTCCTCGTCGTATTTCTTATCATATGTTGCCTGCATATCACTAAAATATGCCTCGTTTATTCCAAAACTAATGTTATATTGCTCAGGAGTACCCAAAATTGCGGCAACCGGCAAGCTGATCCGAGCTTCACTATTGGCATTTCCACCTAAAAAGATTGCCTTTTCAATATTCCCTTCCACAGTCTTTATTTCACTATCTGTCAGTCCAAAAGGATTCTCTCTGGAATTTTCTTCCTCTTTCTTCTTTTCCTCCTTCTGCAAAGAAGCGGCTTCCTCCATATCCTGCTCCGGTAATTCCTCTTCCTGCAAGGCTTCTTCCTTTGCCTTTCTTACACGCTCTACATCCTTCTCTGATACTTCTTCCCAATAATCATAGTATTCATTTATTCTTTCATAATTATCCAAGTCATAATAATAGTTGGTTTCTTCATCGTACACATAGCCCTGACTTTGCATATGGCGCCCAAATTCACTATTTTCTACTGCTGATTTTCCATATATTTTTTCATAGGTTGTATTACTGATTTTCTCAAATTTAGACTCATTTAGTACACAATAGGTTAAAAGATCGTCAATATTGTCTGCATATACTTCCAGGTTTCTGACCATTTGTTTTGCAATGAATTGGGAATACGCTACATTACCCTGACAAATCTCTCTTAACAACTCGTTAATCTTCAACCACTGAAAATCTACATTTTTCCCTGAATACTGGTTTGCCCAATCCTTCACATATACATTGTTGCTCTGCATCCCTTTGTAGCTAATGTAGATCGGTGCCTTTTTTATGCTTTCCGTATCTTCCAAATGTTTTGAACAAAGGGTCTGATTTTCTCCATTTCGATCATAGGTAATCAGATAGTTCATTTCACTGTCTGGAAGATTTTCCTGCATTTCCTTTAATAAGGCATTTTCATCTTCCTCCTCTCCCAGGCATTCCCTTTTTAGAACATATTCTAAAATACACTTCATATCTGTCTTTACGGTCTTTCGAAGCTCCTTGTTTCCACGAAGCCCGGAATCGCTAAATTCATACCCTTCCATATCTGTGTACTGGATATGATTGAGCACAGCTACACCGAAAAGCCCTACTACCATACTTAAAATTATCATTGCGTTGAGAAAGATACGCACACCTGTGCTTCTGCTAAATTTTTTCCACTTTGTATCCAACGCCCCACACCACCTTTACATATTTTGGTTCTTTTGCATTAATTTCAATTTTTTCGCGAATTCTACGAATATGTACAGATACCGTATTTTCTGCATTCACAGACGGTTCCTTCCATACATTTTCATAAATCTGCGTAATGGAATACACACGTCCCGCATTCTGTGCCAAAAAGGATAAGATTCCAAACTCCACCGGAGTCAACTTCTTTTCTTCTCCATCTACTCTCACCTCGTGAGTATCCAGATCAATCTCCAAACCACCTGTGCGCACAATCTTTGTGGCTGGTCTTTCATCCATACTTCCTAAGGTTACATAGCGTCTTAATTGACTCTTTACTCTGGCAATCAGTTCTAACGGATTAAATGGTTTTGTCACATAATCATCTGCTCCCACATTCAATCCAAGCACCTTGTCATAATCCTCTCCCTTGGCAGAAAGAATAATGATAGGAATATTTTTTTCTTCCCGGATTTTCATAGTTGCTTTGATTCCGTCCATTTTCGGCATCATAATATCCATCAGGATCAAGTGCAGTTCTTCTTTCTTTGCAATCTCCAATGCCTCTATTCCGTTTTCTGCACGAAGTACTTCATACCCTTCGTTTTTCAAATAAATCTCCAGTGCTTCTGCTATAGATGTTTCATCCTCACATACAAGAATTCGATACATGTCTTCCTCCATTCTGAAAAACAAGTTTCTGCCCAAGAACTTTTGCAACAGTTCAGTCAAAAGTCTGATCTATTTCGTATTCTTCATTCTTTCCGGCTCATTCCTTGTTTTCCTTTATCCTCTATTATCATAAAATAAAAATCTTAAGAAACAACAAAATAAAATCCTAAGATTTTCTTAAGATTGTTAATCTTGTCATTCACTATTTTATTGTTATCATTACAACAAAATGATATTATAAACTTATATATATTCGAATCTGATCCAATTCGTAATTATGCTTTGTGCAGTAGCAACGCTAACTATTATTGTTACTGATAAAACACAAAAATAGCGCCCTCCGTCTGGTAAACTGAGGCGCTATTTTTATAACTCACTTGCCAGCGGCTAGGCTTCATCTAGCTGTCGGCTCTCTTGTTAAGTATATTATATTTCAGAATATAACAGTCGTCAATAAAATTTTGGTAAACACCATGGTAACCATGGAAATTACTCTAAAACAATTCTTTAACTAGGAGGTTTTCCCGTGAACCAAAAAGGCAATCGTTTTCAATTTTCCCTCACCGGCAGTAGCCTTAAGCTTCTCGCTATTGCTACTATGCTTATTGATCATATAGGTGCTTCTATTTTAGAACCACTTATTGCCGCAAATAATGCGCATACCATAGTCAGTCCCTTTGTTACCGGATTACAACTGGACTATGTACTTTTGGAACGAATGGATTTTATTTTCCGTTCCATTGGAAGAATCGCATTTCCGATTTTTTGTTTTTTACTGGTGGAAGGATTTTTACACACCCGTAACAAAAGGACCTATGCAATCCGACTTGGTATTTTTGCACTTATTTCCGAGCTTCCTTTTGATTTGGCATTTTGGCGTGTCCTCTATTACCCAGATCACCAAAATGTATTTTTCACACTGTTTCTTTCCTTTTTGTGCATGATTCTCTGTGAGAAATTCCTAAAAAAAGAAACAACCAATGCTGTCATAAAAAATATTTTATGTGGTATTACGGTTCTGCTGACCATGCTTTTGGCATTTCTACTCCGAACAGACTACCATGCTTTTGGCATTCTTGCAGTAATGCTTCTCTATTTTTTACGACAGAATCCTACGAAACAGCTTATAGGCGGAAGTCTTTATTTCTTCTCCTGGGAACCATTCGGTGCAGTAGCTTTTTTGCCAATTGCCGGTTATAACGGAAAGCGGGGATTTTCTTTGAAATACTTCTTTTATGCCTTTTATCCGTTACATTTACTGGCTCTATACGGTATCAATTGTCTCATACGTTAGTGTACTGTATCATTGAAACTGATAGATAAAGTATTTCTTTTAAAACAGGCATGCCTCTTAGCAAGCCCTAAAGGACTGGCTTGCATGAAGCATACCTACTGACAACACTTTCATAGATAGAAAAAGCCAGCGGCAATTTTTGCCACTGGCTTTTTCTCTGTACTTGTAGCCATATTTATGGTTACATTCCTTATAATTCTTTTATGAAAACAACTTATCCTACTGCTTCTACTTCGGGACTTCCTGTTGGCACAGGAGTTTCTTCCTTCTGTACATCTTCCGGTTTTGCACTTACTGACACATCCTCATTTCCTGAATCGGTAACAGGTGGTATGGATGGTTCCGGTGTAGTAGGCACGGTAGTACTTTCTGTATCCTGTGGTGCACCTGATACTGCTGGCTGAGTGGATACCTCTGGTGTTGCTGTTCCCTCTACTCCTCCACCTGTAACAACTGGTGTTGCGGTAGGAACCGGAGTAATAACTGGCATTTCTGCATTATAGTTTTCTATGAATGCTATCATGTCTTCTGAAGAAGCACGGTTTGCATTAAAATACAGACGGCCATTGTTGTCCATTGCACAACTTTCAATCTCAAATAATTTTTGGTCGGAATCTGTGATATCCATAACAATCTGTGAATTCTTTGTCACACTTTCTATGACACTTCCATTGTATTTTACATCATATACCAAAATGATACTTCTATTTGAGGCAGCATCATTGACCTTTTCCGAAAATGGAATGTATAATTTTCCTCTTGCATAGCACATACCCTGTGCAGAATATCCTTTTCCATCGGCAAGTTCAACATCGCTGACCAAACCTTGTCCATTATCTACGTACTGTTGTACGATGTTATAGGTACGGGTACCATCCGGATTCTCTATCATACTGTTCTGGATATATATTTTTTTACCCTTCTTGAACCATAAGATTGGATTTCCATCCTTGTCAAAATCAAATAATGCTACACCGGCTGCAAGCAATGGTACATCCTGACCTGCTTCATTTTTCAAATTAATATAACACTGTTTGTACTTCTGTACGGTTGTAGTATCAAGGAAATGATAAATTTCCATCTGACATGCATCGTCATCCTCATCATTCAAAGTAACAATATAGATGTATTTCTCAGTTCCTATGGTTACAATTTCCATATCATTTGCATGGCACAGACTGCTAAATCTGGTGCCACCTGTATCCGCGTTGGTTACGAGCGTAGAGGTACGCGTATTCATATCCGTACAATAAATAACCGCGCTATCATTTGCTCCGGTTACCTTTACTGTGTATGCCTTATTACCATCTACGTCCATACACATACCCTGCATAGAAGTACAATTTCCGTATGTGGCATTCTTATCATCCGGAATAGCGATATACGTCAAATATGTATTAAAGGTACCAATAGCCTGACCAGATACATTCTGAATCTGCACATCTGTTGCATAATGCTCATCTGTCGGTACTGGTGTTGGCACTGCTGTTGGTGCTGGAGTAGGTGGTGCTACAGTTGGTTCTGTATTAACCGGTACTTTTGTAACAATTGGAGTCGCGTATGCAGTTACCTTTAACTTGCACTTATATTTCTTCTTATTAACAGTCGCGGTAATCGTTGCCTTTCCAACTTTCTTTGCCTTTACCTTACCAGCTTTACTGATCGTGGCAATTTTCTTTTTGTTAATTTTCCATGTTACTTTCTTTGTCGTTCCTCTTACCTTCATTTTGTATGTCTGTCCCACTACAAGCCACAACTCAGTCTTATTCAATCGAATATTTGGAGTGGTCGTAGTGGCGGCCATTGCCTGTGGATTTACCGGAACTGCCACCGATAAAATCATAGCAAATGCCATCAGGTAAGCAACAATCTTTTTCTTTCCTAACATCTCTTTCTCCCTTCAATATGTAATTTTCTGTAACTGTCCAGCCAAAAGCTGTCCTATATCACAAATAAAGGTATTTTTACCTCTATTTTTACGGAGTACATTATACCATAGTAAAAACATATATTTGCGTTCTTTTTGTGTCATGTCATATACTTTCACAGTTACAGTTCACAAATATGTAAACTGTAACTGATTTTGGCAATGCTGCCCATGAAAAATTGCCCAAATCTACACACGGTAGACTTTCATACGGTATTTTCGGTACGGAAAATACCTACCTGTGAACGTAACACTTTCACAACAACAAGGCAATCATTTGGTTGATTGCCTTGAATCTTTTATATTATCTTCCGGTAATTACTTCCTTACCATTCATGTATTTACGCAATGCTTCTGGAATAACGACACTTCCATCTGCCTGCTGATAATTCTCTAAAATAGCTGCAGTTGTTCTACCAATTGCCACTCCACTACCATTTAATGTGTGAACAAACTGTGCTTTATCCTTTGCTTCATTCTTATATTTAATATTTGCACGTCTTGCCTGGAATGCTTCAAAGTTGGAACAACTTGAAATCTCAACATATCTTCCATAACTTGGCATCCATACTTCAATATCGTATTTCATTGCAGCTGTGAAACCTAAATCTCCCATACAAATCTTTACAACACGGTATGGTAAGCCTAAGATCTGTAATACTTCCTCTGCATCTCTTGTCAATTTTTCTAATTCTTCATAAGAGTCTTCTGGTTTTGCAAACTCAACCAACTCTACCTTATTAAACTGATGCTGACGGATCAAACCTCTTGTATCACGTCCTGCAGATCCAGCCTCTGCACGGAAACATGCGGTATATGCACAATGTTTGATTGGAAGTTTTGCACCTTCTAAAATCGTATCACGGTACATATTTGTTACTGGTACTTCCGCTGTAGGTACTAAGAAATACTCTTTTCCATCTCCACTTACCTTATATGCATCTTCCTCAAATTTCGGTAACTGACCGGTACCTGTCATACTTTCTCTACTAACCATGAATGGAGGGAATACTTCTTCATATCCCTGTTTTTCATGTACATCTAAAAAGAAATTCATAATTGCTCTCTCTAATTTTGCTCCCATTCCTTTATAGAAAGTAAAACGAGCACCAGTTGTCTTTGCTGCCATTTCTGGATCTAAAATATCTAAATCTTTTCCAATATCCCAATGTGCCTTTGCCTCAAAATCAAACTTTGTTGGCTCGCCAAATGTACGAATCTGTACATTTTCCTCATCACTCTTACCTGCTGGTACGGAAGGATGTGGGATATTTGGAATCGTAAGCATCCATGCATCCAATTCTTCATCCACTTCACGAACCTGTGCATCCAACTCCTTAATCTTATCCGATAACTTCTTCATTTCTTCAAATAGAGCTGTTGTATCTTTTCCTTCTTTTTTCATAATAGGAACCTGCTTAGATGCCTTATTTTGCTCACTCTTTAATGCCTCTACTTCACCTAATAAAGCTCTTCTCTTTTCATCTAAATCTTTAAACTGACTAAGATCAAACTCCTCATTTCTTGTAGATAATGCTTTTTCAACTGCTTCAAAATCACTTCTCAATAATTTAATGTCTAACATTTTCTTCACCTTTCTTTGTTTTATTTTAACACCGGCGTGTTATTTTTATTCTTCATTCCATCTGATATTGGCAACAACACTCCTCATACATCTACTGTGTATAGGAGACAAAGTTTTCTATAACAAAAAAAAGAATCCTTCAGCCCAAAATATGGGACGAAAGATTCCGCGTTGCCACCCAAATTGCCTGTAAACAGACCTCTTTGTAGTAAGATATAGGTTACCGACCTTCTGGTGATTAACCAGCTCATATAGGAAATGGAACGACAGCTTCCTCTGATTGCTCGCACCAACCGCAATCTCTCTGAAAGATTCTCACTATCATAGTTTCCCTGATTTTCGCTATTCAATTGCCTGCTGTATTCCTCACATCAGACTTTTCAATTATACTCCATCCCAATTACAAATGCAAGCCTTTTCATTTAATCAATGGTATCTTTAATAAATAGACTTAACTCTTTCACCAAATCTTTTTCTACCACTCCCTGATATTTTTCTCCCTGTTTATTGCTGATCATTCTTAAAATTGGACGTGTCGGCATCTCTTTATTTTGTCTCACTACAACACCAACCTCACCTTCACTGGTTAGAACGGTACTTCCATTTGGATATGCAGCAATGCTTCTATTAAATACTTCCACCACCTTAGAATCAAATTTAATTCCAGCATTTGACGCTATATATTCCATTGCTTCGTGAACCTTCATTGCCTCTCCTAAATTCCCGTAAATCAACCGGTCAAATGTATCACAAATTGCTACAATCTTTGTACCCAAACGAATCTTCTCCCCATCTATATGCATAGGATAACCAGTACCATCTACATATTCGTGATGATGTAGAATAATATCCTTTGCCAGTTTAGAAATCCAGTTTTGTTTCTCAATAGCTGTATAGCCATAAATTACGTGCATCTGCATTTCTTTTTTTTCTTTTTCTGAATACTCCTCATATTTTTTATCTTTCATGTCTGTCTTAACATATGTATAACCAATATCATGTAACAGACTACCAATGGCAATCTCCCTCACCTGATCTTTACTTATTCTCATACGAAGAGCAAGAAAAACTGCTAATGCAGCCACGTTGATAGAATGGGAATACGCACTTTCAACCTTTTGTCTTACACCACTCACATTATACATAATTTCTGGTTCTTCCAAAAGGTCCACAATTATTTCCTGTGCCACTTCTTTTAATACTTCCAACTCACTATTTCCACAGTAGAAAAATTTGTCCATTGTCTCTTGAACTACTTTCTTACATTGCTCTTTTATCTTTATCTCTGTAATATTTTCCTCATTTACTTCCTCTGCATACACATCTTCCACATATATGTACTGAATCCCCATGTCTTCCAATCTATATACATACTCTTTTTTAAGAACAACTCCTGCGGACATCAATAGTGTATCGTACTCACTCAAGATATCCTGAGCTAAAACTTCATCCCCTTTTATTGACTTTACTGATATTTTTCTCATCTTAACCCCCTTGATTTCTCTCTCATAAAACAAATCTTATATAAAAAATTGCAACTGTTCAGAGAGTGCAATTTGCAAAATCCCAAACTAACAAAACGACTAAATGATTTGGCATTCAGCTGGACATTTCCCACTGTGCGCATTCACACTATGCTCAAAAAAACTTCGCCAGGTGTTCAATGTGTGCTTCATTACGCTGTTACTGTCTATGTCTGGATATATTCAACTTGCACATTATCCGCAAGCGCAACTGTACAAGTTGAATATATCCAGGCACACCCTCTGAACAGTAACGAAAAACTAGTTCTATAACACTACATATATTACATATATATTTTCAAAATCAGCCCATCGCTAACTTTGCCATGTTAAGAACTAGTTTGTTCTATTCCTTATTCTATTATACTTCTTTTCAATACAAATTACAATTTTGAATTTACTGCCATTTCCAATGCCTGCTTTTCTTCTTCTGCTAATACAATGAAGGATTCTCCTTTAATAATTTCCTTCGCATATGTATAACACCCTTCTCTTGTACTATGCATAGAATTGATAATAAATCCATCATTTTTATCATTCAACAATGCCAATGCAAAACTAAGCTTTCC
Source organism: Lachnospiraceae bacterium (assembly GCA_045124315.1). Taxonomy (GTDB): domain Bacteria; phylum Bacillota; class Clostridia; order Lachnospirales; family Lachnospiraceae; genus CAG-411. Next base: position 1,631 of record JBGVLO010000091.1, on the reverse strand, counting down.
ACCCATATCAAATGCATCGTATTTTACAATACCAATCTTCTGATAAGTTCCTAGTAAAGTTTCATCAATTGCTGCAATTTTCTGATCAATCTCTTTTGTTTTCTGATTCAATTCATCTACCTGGCTAAATTTATTTACAAATAATCGTTCCAAACTGGCACCCTGTGAATCCTGCATAAACACTTCGTATTTTTGTTTTAAAGCATTATTTTTGCGAAACAACATCAATACTAAAACAAATAAAACCAAGCAAAATACTGCCAATCCAATCACGATATAACTTCCATCGATTCCCACCTGTTCAAATAAACTCATTTTATTTCCAATTCCTTTCTAACATTTGTAATAATCCAATTCTGTATTTAATCGTTATATATCTATTCAAGTAGGAACACGCCATTTACTGCGTGTTCACGTATGAATATGTAAATTTGGTATGTGTGCCCTTCGACGAAAGCGAATTTTCATGGCACAAAGCGTAACGCGACGCGCAACTAGTCCCCTTGCGGGATTCATGATTCTGAACAGTAACATCGTTACTATTTTTGAATGGTCATAAGTAATCCTAATATTCTTTCTAATTCTTCTTCTGAATAATACTCGATTCCGATTACACCTTTCTTTTTCGATTTCTTTTGAATAGAAACCTTTGTTCCTATCAACTCTTTCATTTTTTCTTCTAAATCTCTGTAGAAAATATCATTTTTATCCTTTTCTACTTTCTTTTTTGGTTTTGTTTCGTCCTTTAAAAGCTTACGAACTAATTTTTCTGTTTCTCTCACGCTTAGCTTTTCATCAAATATTTTATTTGCTAACATTTCCTGCTGTTCTGAATCTTCAATAGGAATAATAGCTCTGGCATGTCCACTGCTTAGCATTTCTTCAATCAGCATACTCTGAACCGCAGGACACAACTTCAACAATCTCATAGAGTTTGTAATGGCTGTTCTACTCTTTGCTACTCGTTCCGCTAACTCATCCTGTTTTAAGTTAAATTCTTTAATCAGTCTCTGATAGGCCATAGCTTCTTCAATTGGATTTAAATCCTCTCTCTGAATATTTTCGATTAAAGCAATCTCAATTACTTCCTGGGTCGAATAATCTTTAATAATGGCTGGTACTTCTTTTAACTCTGCCAAACGAGCCGCTCTCCATCTTCTCTCTCCAGCTATGATTTCGTAGGTTTTTCCCTTTTTCTGAAGCAACAAAGGTTGTAAAACACCATATTGTTTTATAGATTCTGCCAGCTCATGCAAAGCATCTTCATTAAATCGTCTTCTTGGTTGGTCTTTATTTGGTTCAATATCTGTAATTTTTACAAATGTTTCACGTGAAACATTTTCTTCTAAGTGTACTTTTGTTTCCACTACAGTTTCTTTTGTTTCCTTCTTTGGTTGTTCAACCCTTTGGGGAATCATAGAGTCTAAACCTTTTCCAAGGCCTCTTCTTGCTTTTGCCATAACTATGCTATTTCCTTTCTTATGATTCAATGTAACTGATATGTAGTGCCTCTTGTCAAGTGTAAATTTGCAAGATTTACAAGAAACACTTTTGTAAACTGAAGGCATTTTGAAAAGGTCAGGGTTTCAGATCCCGGCATTGGCCACTCTGATATACGTGGATTGGTTACC
>JBGVLO010000090.1:0-5277 GCA_045124315.1 Lachnospiraceae bacterium | reverse complement strand
TCGATGAACTGTTGGGACTAATTCAGGATCATCGTCAATAAGCATTGGCACGACCTCCTGAATTTCGGCTTCCCGAGCGGCACGTTTATAAGGTATTTTACAAGCTTTCTCGCGCAGCTTCCTTACATGATAATAAAAAGTTGGTGCAGCGATGTTGTTTTCCTCTAACCACTGATAATCTGTCTTACCGCTTGCTCTGCATTCCTGGATTAGATCAAACCAGTATTTATCTTTTTCGGACAAATTACTTGGATATTCCATTTTGATAATTCAACTCCATTCTAAATAAAATATGAAGTAAAATACTCTAACTCTAAATGCTGCGTTCATAGTAAAATACTATCAACTCTAACATTATAGTCTTGAGTATTATTCTTCTGGTGAGTTGATTATCTCACAGATCTTCGGTTTTGTGGAACGGTAGGTTATTCATCGGTTACTTTTCTTTTGTAACTATTCTTTTTAAGTTCTCAATTATTTTGTATAAAACCAATTTTACGGGAAAGACTATCTTTCGAAGGGGTAATTAGAAATCACATCAAGATTTCTACCCACCATAGAATCGTACTTATTAATTCTATAAATTTATAACCCAAGGAGGATATTATGAAAATGAGAACTCGAACAAAATTTTATCAACAAAAACTGTTTTATGTTTCATGTTTATGCACACTATTAGCCATTGTATCCATTGTTTCGGTGGATAAATATTTTAACAAAACGGAGAAACAACCTTCCTCAGTCAGTACAGAAGTGGCAGATAATTCCGACGCTACCTCGAAAGAACATACTTATGAAGCAATCCAGGAAGAGTTTGGAGATACCGAATTGTCTCAGGCAGATACCCCTTCTGAAATTTCCAGCGCAAAATCAGACAGTGCCATTTACTCGGATCCTCAGCAGCAGGACCCTGTGATACCAGATACCCAGAAGGATTCTTCTGAAGAAGCCAATACCAATTCTGTATCCGTAGCCGATGCAGGAGATACTACCACAGACAATACCCTTGAAACAGATCTCACTCAGTCGAAACAATCTGCAGCCCAAGAGGAGAGCCAGGACACATCCGCTTCATTGGATGACGCCGATGGACAGTCTGCACCTTCTGAGGACTCAGAAGAAACAAAAGTTGTCACAGATACAGCCACCGAAGAAGATGCAGTAGCTGTTTTAAATACAGAAGATCAGGGACAAGGATTAACCTGGCCGATCAGTGGTGATATTTTATTAACCTACAGTATGGAATCTCCTATTTATTTTTCCACACTTCACCAATATAAATGCAATCCGGCTCTCTGTATTGCAGGCAAGGTGGATGACCCTGTTGTCAGTTCCTGCGACTGTGAAATTACAGAGGTAAAGCGAAACAAAAAAACCGGACTTACAATCACTGCAACTTCCGGCGACTATACTTATGTTTACGGTCAGTTAAAAGATCCGAAGGTGGCAAAAGGGGATGTAGTCAAGGAGGGCACCGTTCTTGCCAGTCTTGCAGAACCAAGCAGCTATTATGAAAAAGAAGGCTGTAATCTATATTTTCAGATAAAAGATGGAAAACATCCGGTGGATCCTCTTATCTTCTTAAAATAAAGAGTAACAATTCAATACGTTATGCCAATAAAAAAAGTGTTTCCGACACATCAACTCCCCTCCCCCCTCATTCATGAGGGGGAATTAGGGGTTTTCTTTTTTCTCCATTTTCTTCCATAATATCAATATAATAAATCAATTGAGAATATACTCACATTATAAAATGCGTATTTAATTTCATACTATGATGTCTCTTCCTTTACCCAAAAACCAAAAGGATCTTGCTGAAAAACAATGTCTTCATTTTCCTCAATCACCTGTAATATTTCCCTTATCTTTATCATATTTTCGTTGCAATATTCAAAATACATTGAATAATCCAGTTGTTTTTGTTCTCTAATATATTCAACAAATTTCAATTTTGCTTCTTCATTCAACTTTTGCTCCAATATCATTTCATAGCTCTGCCACGTAATATCAAACATCAAATATCCAAAACCATTCTCTTCACAAAACTGTTTCATCGCCTTATATTTTACTCTTACTTGTTCATCATACATACGTGGTAAAGGTTTTACTTCAGCAATAACCAAAGAACCATTAGACAAAAGTAATACAACATCAGGATAATACTTTCTTTTTTTTCCTTTATATGTATATTCAATTATTAGTGATTGTGTCTTAATTCCAACTACCTGATTGCACAAAGACAAACTCTCAATAATTGTTCTTTCAAGCAAAGATTCGTATTGTACCTCCCCAAAGCCTTCCATACACAACTTTCCACTGTTTCCCTCTATAGAAACATCTCTCTTCTTGTTTAATTTTTCAAAGATACTTCTACATGCATAGTTTACGTAAGAAGGATATGTAATACATTCATGAAGTTTTTCAGTCATAGATATCTCTTTAAAGCGTCTTTTAACAAACCTAGAGTACTCTGCCCTCACATATTTTTTATGGTCACCTTTTGAAATGATATGCTTCTCTAATACATCAATAATAAAGAACATAAAATTTTCATTTGCTACTTGTGACACCCCATAAATCAGAAAATCAAGTGCTTTCTCTTCACCAAACTGTTCAAACATCTTTAGTGCCTTTTGCGTTACTAGCCATTTACAATATCTGCAACATTTTTTAATAACTTGCCTAACACGTTCTCCTGAAATTCCATATTCTTTTCCAATACTTCGAAGCGTACACGACTCTGTTTCATCAATACCCATTCGCTTTCTAAAAATGCTATAATTTCTCTCCGTCACCTTTTCAGATAATACTTGATTGGTGTACCAAAATAAATACTCCGCTTGCAAAATCATTCTATCTTTTTCTTCCTCTGAAATTCGACAATCAAGAGCACTAACATCACCTCCCAATTTTATTTTGAATTCTGTTTTCTTTATAGTAGCTTGTGCAGAGCTATTCGTTTTCAAATTTATACTTTCCTTTTTCTTAATTTCAGCAATCTCTGCTAAGGATTTTCTCCCTAGATGAGAAGACTTGGCAATTACCATGAGTGGTGTTAATAACATATCTGAAAATGATAGAATACCATTCCGAATAAGACAATTTATAGTTTGATTCGCTAGCTGACACTCGTCAACACTTATAGTTCCATATAGACTTCTCACCTGTTTCTTATGTTCCAATAGCACCTCTTCAAATTTTTCATATTTTTCATATTCATATGAATACTTGACTCTTTCCTTATATATGGATGCATCAGCTTTTATTTGTTCATCACACAAATTATTGACGTTTTCTTTTATAATCTTCACAATAAACTTAATTACTTCATCATCTGAATTATTCTCAATTAGATACCTATCCATATCCATTTTTTCTTCATTTCTTACCGACAAGCACAACCTTTCCCTATAAAAAGAAATCATAAAAAGTAGCCTGTCAATGTTCTGAATACTGTATACAGTCATATTCTCGGACGATAAAACATATTTAAACTGCGGGTAGTTATCTTTTAGTATTTTTTCAACTTTCTGTATTAAACATTGTAATCTCTCCACCTTATCCATAAATACGCTCCCCTTTCTCCTCAGAAGCTTTTCTCTCCAGCATTTGATTTTTTTCTCCTCATCTAACTTCTTTGACATTTTGTCCACTTGTCTTTTCAGGTTCATCTAATTCTATTTTATCCATGTCGAGTAACGAATTTAATTCAGATAACCGTTCTAACTTTTCTGCTAATTCTTGTTCTTGCTGAAAGTTTTTTTCACCTCTTACTTTGCTACTTGAAGTTGATGTTCCACATTTCCCAAACGTTTTTTCTCCAACTCTTTTTCCATATGCTCTAGTGGATTACTTATTATCTGACTTATTATTTTCTCAAAATAGTATCCTAAATTGGGTAGGCGGATTTCCCTAGTATAATGGTATCATAATTTAAGACACTTTCTGAGACAAATCTTAATGAATTTGATATACTCTTATTATCAAGTAGAAAGAAGGATAAAATTATGTCTCGTACAAGAAGAAATTTTACAGCGCAGTTCAAAGCAAAACTCGTATTGGAAGTGCTTAAAGGTGAAAAAGATATAAACACAATAGCTACTGAAAACAATATTCAGCCAAACTTACTCCGTAACTGGAAGAAAGAATTCCTGGACAAAGCCTCTGTTGTCTTTGACGACAAAAGAGAAGAAAATATCAAGGAAAAGCTTGCATCAGAACGCAAGGAAAAAGCTGAATATGCCAAAATGGTTGGTCAACTCACTATGCAGGTGGATTGGCTCAAAAAAAAATCTAGAGAATTGCTTGGACCTGACTACGAGAGTAAATTTAGTAAAAAACCATTCGAAGAATAAGGAAAGCGATCTCTCTGTTTCTGTTGTTGCGAAGCTTGCTAGCGTTAACAGAACAAGTATTTATTATAAAGGAACTCCTGTTTCTGACGAAGAACTCGAATGCAAACGTATTATAGATCGGCTTCACACAGATAATCCAACATGGGGTGCTAGACAGATGTCTTCCCAGCTTAAACAACGTGGATATAAAGTCGGTAGACGCAAAGCACGTAGATACATGGATGAAATGGGCATTAACCCGGTATATCCGAAGCCAAATCTTTCAAAACGCTTGAAACAGGCACAAGTAGTTCCATATTTACTTAGAAATGCCGTCATAGACCGCCCTAACCAGGCATGGTCAATCGACATTACATATATTCCAATGAAGCATGGTTTCTTGTATTTAACAGCCATTATAGACTGGCATAGCCGTTGTATCGTAGGCTGGGAACTGGATGACACTTTGGATACACGCGCCTGCATAGAAGCATGTGAAAAAGCATTCAAAGTTGCAAAGCCGGAAATTCTCAACTCAGATCAGGGTTGCCAATTTACCAGTCAGAAATACAAGGATTTTCTCAAAGCAAACAAAATCAAGCAAAGCATGGATGGAAAAAGCCGTTGGGCTGATAACATCATGATCGAACGCTGGTTCCGTACATTCAAGTACGAAGAAGCATATCTTACCGAATGGAAAAATATCAAAGAGGCACGCCAGGCTATCGCTGCTTATATTCATAAGTACAACTTTGAGCGTTGCCATTCTGCAATCGGTAATGTTCCTCCAGCATCCGTATACTATCCAGCTATGCTATATGAAGCCGCTAAGGAAGCTGCCTAATTGGAGACTGTCACTGGGGAGAATCTATCTTCCTCTAACCATGGATATCAATTCATTATAAAAGTTTTAGATTTTTGTCTTGACAACTGAACCACTATA
>JBGVLO010000089.1:0-4773 GCA_045124315.1 Lachnospiraceae bacterium | reverse complement strand
GTATTCAGGTTTACGATATGTTACGAGATGAATATGATATCCAGATTGAATTCGGTGATTTAGGAAATATATTGGCATATTTATCCATTGGAGACAGAGTACAGGAAGTGGAGAGACTGGTAAGTGCCTTGGCAGAAATCAGAAGAAGATTTAAAGGAGACCCTTCCGGCCTTATGACGCAGGAATACATTGAACCAATTGTAGTGGCAAGTCCGCAGGAGGCATTTTATGCTCCGAAGAAGAGTCTTCCGATTATGGAAACAGAAGGATTTATTTGTAGTGAATTTGTAATGTGTTATCCACCGGGAATTCCGATTTTAGCACCGGGAGAAAGGATTACATCGGATATTTTAAAATATATTTCTTATGCACATGAGAAGGGCTGTCAGATGACGGGACCTCAGGATGCGAAAATAGAGAATTTGAATGTACTGGATATTTAGCCACGCTAGTAACGGTTTACAAGTTATGTCGTGAATCGTTGAGGTTTGGAAAAAGAAAGTGAAAAGAAACAAAAGATGGAATTATGAAAGTTGCCAATTCTTTCAATGAATTGGGTGATTTTGCAAGTAGGATAACGAAATGAGGAGATAGAAATGGAATAATGGTTTAGTGAACATCATACACCGGATGTAAAGCTTAGTCTTAGGATTAATAAACAATTGTATTCGGTGCAAAGTGATTATCAAAGAATAGACGTTTTTGATTCTGTGGAATTTGGCAGGGTGTTATCTTTGGATGGAAATATCATGCTTACGGAAAGAGATGAATTTATTTACGATGAAATGATTGTCCATGTACCTATGGCAGTTCATCCTAATGTGAAAAAGGTACTGGTAATTGGTGCCGGAGATGGCGGAGTGGTACATGAACTCACCAGATATGAGACTATCAAACGAATTGATTTAGTAGAAATGGATGAGGAAGTAGTTAAGGCATGTAGAAGTTATTTACCGGAAAATGCCAGCCGTCTGGATGACCGAAGGGTAAATATTTATTTTGAAAATGGATTAAAATTTATCCGAAAATGCGAAGATGTCTATGATTTAATTATTGTGGATTCCAATGACCCTTTTGGTCCGGCGGAAGGTTTATTCACAAAGGAGTTTTATGGAAATTGTTATAAGGCTCTAAAAGCGGATGGAATTTTAGTAAACCAGCAAGGAAGTCCTTTTTATAAAGAAGATGCCAGTGCCATGAAAAGAAGTCATGGAAGAATTGCAAGTACATTTCCTATCTGCCGTGTTTATCAGGCTCACATTCCTACTTATGCAGCAGGATACTGGCTGTTTGGGTTTGCCAGTAAAAAATATCATCCGATCGATGATCAGGACAGTGAAAGATGGAACAGCCTGAATTTAAGAACCAGATATTATACCACAAGGTTACATAAAGGTGCTTTTTATCTTCCAGCATTTTTGGAAGAAATGTTAAAGGAGGTGGAATAAATGAAGGAAGAAATATTATTGCAAAATGTAGAAACTTTTATTGGTTGTGATGCGTCTTTCGAAGAAGCAGCGATTGTACTTTTTGGTGCCCCTTTTGATTCCACCACAAGCTTTCGTCCTGGGGCAAGATTTGGTTCTGCTGCCATGAGACATGAGAGTTTTGGTTTGGAAACATATAGCCCTTATCAGGATAAAGATTTGGCAGATTATAAGGTTTTCGATAGTGGAGATTTGGAACTTTGTTTTGGAAGTTCTGAACATGCCTTAAAAGATATTGAGGAGAGGGCTTCACTTATCATAAATCATGGAAAACTTCCGGTTTTAATCGGAGGAGAACATCTGGTAACACTGGGAGCGGCGAGAGCAGCAGTGAAGGAATGGAAGGATTTACATATTATACATTTCGACGCACATGCAGATTTAAGAGAAGATTATCTGGGGGCATCCTTAAGCCATGCCTGCGTTATGAGGCGTTGTCATGAACTTTTAGGTGATGGAAGAATTCATCAGTTTTGTATTAGAAGTGGGGACAGGGAGGAATTTCGATTCGCCGGTCAGCATACTGATATGCATAAATTTGATTTTTCCGGGCTTTCGGAATTGGTAACAGAGTTAAAAGAAAAGAAGGTGCCGGTGTATTTTACCATTGATTTGGATTGTCTTGACCCTTCAATCTTTCCTGGAACCGGAACTCCGGAGGCAGGGGGAGTCAGCTTTATGGAATTATTAAACGCCATGTTACTAGTAAGTCAGACCAATGTGGTGGCAGCAGATGTGAACGAACTTGCACCAATGCTGGATACCACAGGAGTTTCTACTGCAACAGCAGGAAAAGTGTTAAGAGAGTTACTGTTAAGTCTTTTGGGAAAGTAGAGAAAGAGAGGAAATTGAAACATGAGTAGAGTTTTAATTATAGGTTGTGGAGGAGTGGCGTCTGTTGCCATTCAGAAATGTTGTCAGGTTAGTGAGGTCTTTACAGAAATCTGTATTGCAAGCAGAACAAAATCAAAATGTGATGAATTAGCAAAGAAGCTGGAAGGAAAAACTAGTACGAAAATTACCACTGCCCAGGTGGATGCAGATGATGTAAATCAGCTGGTTGAATTAATTAAGGGATACCAGCCGGAACTGGTAATGAACATTGCCCTTCCATATCAGGATTTAACTATTATGGATGCCTGTCTGATTTGCGGAGTAAATTATATGGACACTGCCAATTATGAACCGGAAGACATCAATGAGCCTAAGTGGAGAGAAATCTATGAAAAACGCTGCAAAGAAGAAGGATTTTCTGCTTACTTTGATTATAGCTGGCAATGGGCATACAAAGAGAAATTCGAAAAAGCAGGACTTACAGCATTGCTTGGTTCTGGATTTGACCCGGGAGTAACTCAGGCTTACTGTGCATATGCCTTAAAGCATCATTTTGATACCATTGATACCATTGACATTCTGGATTGTAATGGTGGGGATCATGGCTATCCTTTTGCTACCAATTTTAATCCGGAAATTAATTTAAGAGAGGTTTCTGCACCGGGAAGTTATTGGGAAAATGGAAGATGGGTTGAGATTCCGGCAATGAGCATTCATAGAGAATATGATTTCCAAGAAGTAGGAAAAAAGGATATGTATTTGTTACACCATGAGGAAATCGAATCTTTGGCAAAGAACATACCGGATGTTAAGAGAATTCGTTTCTTTATGACTTTTGGACAAAGCTATCTTACTCATATGAAATGCCTTGAAAATGTAGGAATGCTTTCTACGGAACCGGTGCTTTATGAAGGAAAAGAAATTGTTCCAATTCAGTTTTTAAAAGAATTACTTCCAGATCCGGCTACCTTGGGGCCACGCACCAAGGGAAAGACAAACATTGGTTGTATTTTTACAGGAAAGAAGGATGGGCAGGATAAGACTTATTATATTTATAATGTCTGTGACCATGAAGAATGCTACAAAGAAGTAGGTTCTCAGGCTATTTCTTATACTACCGGTGTTCCTGCAATGTGCGGGGCATTGATGCTGCTTACGAAAAAGTGGGAGAAAAAGGGAGTATTTACAGTAGAAGAATTTGATCCAGACCCATATCTTGAGGCACTTACAAAGTATGGACTTCCACATAGAGAAAGCCATGCTCCGGTTTTGGTGGATTAGAGGAAGTTGGGAATGAGATAAAAGGCAGGAAAGATAAATGAATCAAAGTGAAGTGACTAAGAGTAGCCCACCGTTTCGAGGGCTTTGTGAATATGATGTAAAAAAACTGTTTCAAGACATAAACACACCAGCTTATGTCATTGATGAAGCTATGTTACATAAAAATGGAAAGATCCTAAGGAAAATTCAGGAAAGAACAGGATGCAAGATTTTATTGGCACAAAAAGCATTTTCTAATTATGATGTTTATGGTATTTTAGGCAAGTATCTTGCAGGAACGGAAGCCAGTGGGCTATATGAAGCAAGACTTGGTGCGGAGGAAATGCCAGGAGGGGAAGTCCATGTTTTTTGTGGCGCATATAGAGAAGATGAGTTTTTAGAACTATTAAATTATGCAGACCATATTGTATTTAATTCTCCAGCCCAGTTAAAGAAATTTGGAGGGCAGGCAAAGCAGGCTGGAAAAAGTGTGGGAATCCGGATTAATCCGGAACATTCCACCGGGGGGGAACATGAGATTTATGACCCTTGTGCCAAAGGAAGCCGTCTTGGAACAACCAAGGAACAATGGGAAAAGTACATGACTCCGGAACTAATTGCACTTTTGGATGGGATTCATTTTCATACTTTGTGTGAACAGGATTCTGATGCATTAGAGGAGACTCTTACAGCAGTAGAGGAGAAATTTGGAACCTATCTAAAACAAATGAAATGGGTAAATTTTGGCGGGGGACATCATATTACAAGACCGGGTTATGGAATCGAAAGGCTGGAACAATGTATTCGTCGGATACAAGAGCGCTATCAGGTGGAGGTTTATCTGGAACCGGGAGAAGCGATAGCATTAAATGCCGGATATCTGGTAACGGAAATACTGGATGTAGTAGAAAATGGTGAAACTACAAATCTCATTATAGATGCCTCCGCTGCCTGTCATATGCCGGATGTAATTGAAATGCCTTATTTACCACCACTTTATGGTACGCAGGAAGAGGGGGAAGGAAAAGAATATCGTATCGGAGGGCCTACTTGTCTTGCCGGCGATATTGTCGGAGATTATTGTCTGGGAGAATCTTTAGCCCCAGGTGACCGTCTTATTTTTGGGGATATGGCAATCTATACCATGTGTAAAAATAACACATTTAACGGTATGCCATTGCCATCCATTTAT
>JBGVLO010000088.1:0-7941 GCA_045124315.1 Lachnospiraceae bacterium | reverse complement strand
TGAGGATTTGATTGCATATCTGCTTGACCTTAAATGGTGGGATTGGGATGCAGATAAAATCTTTAGAAACATGGATGCGCTGTGTAGCGGAGATTTACAGCGTATCAAACACATATCAGACTGACAAATTCCAATTTGTCTAACTGATCAGAAAAAACAAACAACAAACAAAAGAGGGTTGCCAGCATCGGCAACCCTCTTTTTGGAATTAGTTATGGATTATAAGTTATTGTAAGTAATAGTGATTTTTATATATCTATACTGTAAGTTCCCGTATTGGGAAACGCCTAGACTTGTGACAGCTTTCTCTTGCTGTTAATTATATTATACAACATTGACAGCATCGAAAGCAAGAGATCCAGAACGGCGGTTAATCCTTGCAATGCTCCTTAACCCATTCTTCTCCAAATTCTTCAACCAGCTTTGCCCGAAGTTCTTTCCAATCTTCGTCAGCCTTTTTTCTTTTTGGGGAGTTGGGATCGGACATTTCTCTTTCGTATTCTTCATTAAACTCTTTTACATATTGCGGATAGCTGTGCCAGATCTTCTTGAATGTTTCCATATCGAATCGAGCATAAGCCACATCCAGACAGCCCCAAAACAATTCCTTTGTCATTGGGATCTTTCCAGCCAGCGCAGCCTTTTGTTTCCGTGTGAAACGGAATCTAAGGCGGTATTTGAGCAGCCACCATTCCATGCAATGTCCCCCCCTTATTTTTGTTCGGTAAGGGCGAGCAGTTGACGGTCAATGTCATCCACTTGCCGTTGCAGCCGTTCAATGGCTCTTATCAAGCCTTTGCGCCGTATCCGCAGATCATCTTCCTGTGACAAATACCAACGCTTTCCAGCGTGGTCACAGTTATAGCAATCTTCCTCTTGGCAATCCTGGCACTCAACAGGCAGCGGATCAGCTTCTATCCATTCCATTGTAATACCCCCATGCAGTATTAGTATGTATAAGTATAGGCAAATCTTTGCTAATATTCAAGTCACATTTTTCGGGAGATAATATATGCATCTATCGGAAAGTGTGGTGTATATCCGTGATTAGCTATGAGCCATTATGGAAAACAATGAAAGATCGGGGCGTTAGCAAGTACACGCTGATTTATAAAATGGGCTTTAGCGCATACACGATCACCAACCTAAAGAGAAACAAAAGCATTACCATGAACACATTGGAGAAACTTTGCAAGGTTCTGCAGTGTACCCCCAATGATATTATAGAATTTACGGAAGATTAAACGCCCCTGCAGCTGCAGGAGCGTTTTTCTTATCCTTTGCAATAGACTTTATATAATGCTTCTCGTCCGTCCCCATGACCTAACTCATGGGACACACGATCCCAGCACTTCATTTCCTCTTTCTTATCGGGTAAAGGCTCTGATCCTCTTTCCTCTTGCATACGCTCGGTGGCGTATAGCTTGCGGATAGTATGGGCGGTTTCCTTTGGGTACTTCTCGGACAATAGTTGTCCTTTTTCGTCCCTTGTATCAGCCATATAACGGCGGATCGCCTTATCTATGGATTTTGCTTGTACTGTTGTCAAATAACCCTCTTGTGGGTGTCTATCAAGTAATTCCTTGAAGTATTCCAGATCCTTGTCCCTAAGGGGGACAGACCTTTCTTTTCCGTTCTTTGCGCCCTCGGTTGATACAAAGATTGTTTTCTTTTCCAGATCAATATCCTCTCGGCGCAGATGGGCAATCTCGTCTATTCTCAACCCAGCCCTATATGCAATTTCAAGGGCATCTTTTGCAAAGGATCGGCTGTTTTCCATACGCTCACGAAGTTTCAAAAAATCTTCGTGGCTCATAGCCTTGTCCCTTGCTGCTTCTTTGGTTTCGGGGCGTTTTATGTCTTTATCGTAAAAATGTACTTTGTCCTTGCCAAACGCTTTTTGCGCTTGTTGTTCCAGATACTTTATTCTTGTAATATGGTTTTCAAGGGTTGCCTTTGTCCAATGTTCGGATCGCTCGTCGATCCAGCTTTGTACATGGTCGGGAGTGATTTCTGTGACCTTTGTTATTTCGGGGTGGTTGTGGGACAACCATTTGGAAAAGTTCTTTGCTGTGTCTCTGTATGCCGTTACAGTTTCATTTCCGTATAGTTCCCCAGGCTTATATGTACCAGCAGCCTTTGCGCTGTGCTTGCTTTGTCCTGTTCGGCTTGCTTTGCCTATGGCATAGTTAAATTGTTGTTTTATGCTACGGATTCGGTGTCCTCCTCTTCGGTTATTTTCTTATAGCAGAATAATGTTGCTTTGCAATCTCCAAGGGCGTTGTGGGCATCTTGATCCCATTTGTAATCATAGTAACGGGCGCAGGTGGTCAATTTTTGCCATTTGTAGTCTTCAAAATAATCATTCCATTCGCCGTAGATCTCCGCAAATACTTCCATTACATCATAGATCGTTGTACTATTGGGGATCTCTATGCCCTTTGATTCTAAAAAGCTCAAATCAAAATAGGTATTATAGCCGATGATCATATCAGCAGAATCTATTATTTCTTGTATTTGTTTCTTGTAATGTCTAAAGGTTTTGCAATCTTGTACCATTTCGGGGCTAATGCCGTGTATTGTTTGGGCTTTTGTCCATTTCTTTTTACGGGTGGGTTTAATGTATTCGTTGAATAAAACTTCTCCGTCATAGCTTAATATGCTAACTTGCAGAAGTTCGTCATTATCTAATAAGCCTGTTGTTTCAGTATCTATAATTATCTTTTTCATAAGATTAGATCTCCTTTCATTTTTCTATGTAGTGTCATTGTCTTTGTAATTACATCCAGAGGATCAGCCAGATCAACGCTGTTGTCCTGTTCGTCATAATATTCTAATGCAGCGGACAGAGGTTGCCAGATAGAAAGAGGGTTGCCGTTTTTATCTGTCCAGCCCTTATGCTTTCCATAAACCATAGTGAAAACGGCTTGCAGATCCAGTATGTTTATATTATCCCAATTCCAGAATTTCCAGATCATGTGTCGGAGCAAATCTCCGTCATAGGTTATAAATTCGACATTTCTCGACAACAAACGGCGAATATATAAATAGCTATCGGCAGTAAAACCAGCATCCAGAAGTATCTCGCCATAAAGATCCATGACGATGATTCTTTCGGCTTTTTGGGTGTTTTCGGTGTATTCTGTATTATGGTGATCGGGTTGTACGATCACATATAATTTTTTGTAGATTAAGTTTCTCCTTTCATTGTTTTTTTCTTTTGTTCCAGCCTTTTTCTTTTCCATGTCCCCATTGCGGCTACTGGACAGACAATAAATTGTCCGTCCCTCCGCCTCAATGGGGACATTAGACAGCCTAAAGACGAAAAAATTATAAAGGCTAACGCCTTTGTGGGTAGCAATACCAACATTAGAACAGCCTTTCGGCTAAATAGATCAGTCGCTATCCCTTGCTACAAGGGGCTTTATCTGATCAAGCGTATTTTTGGTGTAGGAATAATAAAATACGCTAAAGAAAAATGTCTTGAATGTGCCTTGGATGTTATATGTCGAAGAATGTCAAAATCTGTCTTTCGTTGTAGGAGCACGAATTGAATACGCAAACAACTCTAATACCTTTTCACGGGTATACTCCTACACCAAAAACGGATTTTCCATCCTAGAAAGAAATAGAACAATCAATCATGTTGATATGTTCACTTGATTGTGACGGCATGAAGCCATAGACACTTATTAAATCTATACTTTAGATCCCGATGGGGGATAGAATACTTCCATTGTTTTTCTGTTACCTAAACAAAGAAAAAGGCAAACACTTTATAAACTCTTTACTTTGGATTTCGTGAAAACGAAAATCAATATACTTTCTACCTATATTTTACCATTTTTAGGCAGGCAGAAGCAATAGATCGGCGCAGCAGCGGTTTTATATACCAGCCAGATTAAGAAGATCGGGTATATCCCCGAACAGATCATCGTCCTTTTTTGCCTTTTCAGCAGCAGGCGCAGGATCTTCCATTACATGAGGTCTTTTGTCCAGAATTAGAACTTTCTTCTTGTTGGCGTAATTTTGTATAGTTTCTAAAAGATCAATTTCAATACAATCTTGATCTTTTCTTTTTCTTAACTCGTCCATTATAGGAACAGCTAAATTGGGTATTGTGCGAACTAGTTCATATTGCATTACCGCAGGATCAGCATTGAAACGATATTCTTTTATCTTTTCATAATCAGCATAATAATATGTTTTGAATCTTCTATAAAATTGTTTCTTGTTTTCGTTTTCCGATCCAGCTATTTTTTTTACAAGTTCAAATGGCTCTTGGGTTGTTGTGATTATTAGTAATTTGCAGTACATAGTCTTATTTCTAAAACGGCTCTTGACAGGTGTGGAAGTATCATTGTCAGCCATATTCAAAAAATCTTTCCATCCAAAAGTTTCAAACGAAACATCGTCAATACAGATGCCTAATTGTCCTCTATAATTTTGTAATGGATCGTGGCTATTACAGATCAAATATGAGGGAGTATATTGCTCTAAAATCATTTTTGCGAGAGCTGTTTTACAAGCCCTAGTTTTACCAGCGATATAAATACATTGCATATTTCGTTCGTTGTTCATTTCTAAACGGGCTTCTTGGCGTTCAAAGCCTAATTTAATTGCTTTGCTGTAGTTTTGCCAATCCTCTGGCTCTATCACATCATGTACATTGAGAGGGTTTATTGTACCATCTTCGATCATACTGACAATTTCCATTTTTCTTTGATAGGCAGCATCCTTTTTCTTTTCACGCTTGAATGATTGTTGTTTTACTTCAACGAGTTTTGCATAGTCGAATCCTGGACTACATTTTGCTTCAAGTACAGAATATTGATATTTCTCTGGTGCATTGGCGTGAGTAGCATATAAGCATCCATCATCAAAATTTCTTTTTTTCATTTTCATTACAAAATTAGAAGAAAGACCAAACCATTTTGCAACATCCTCAAATGTTCTAGTGTATTTTAGCTTTATATAAATATGCCAATGGGGCTTTTTAAGTTCGCCAGCCTTACCCTTGCCTTCCTTTTCGTCTTCTTCGGTGTAGGTATCTTTGTCATGCAAACAATATACATACATAATTATTTGCTCGCTTTCCCAACGACTTTTTAGAATTTGGGCTAATGATTCTTCGGGTAAATAATCTAATAGAGTAACTATTTCAAAATTTGTTGGCTTTCCGCCGTTATGTTCATTCATAATGTAAAACTCCTTTCTATATTTTGGGCAACAAAAAAGGCGTTTCTTTGCAGAAACACCACCAAAAATACAACTAGAAGTCTTGACTATGATCCTATTGCTATTATAAAATAAGTATAGATAGTTATATAAATGATGATTGTTCCATAAGCATTGTCCTTTCAGCCTTAACTTGCAGCGTTAAGGCTATTTTTATTGTCCTATCTATATTATACACAGAAAATTTTGATTATACAACAAACGGGGATACAAAATCGCCGTTCGCAAGCATCCCCTGCGGTGTAAATTCCCAAATTCCCAAATGGTTGATATGTTCCGTTTGGGAATTTATTGCGGTTTTTGGGGTTGATTTCTGGGATCAGTTCCCAAATCTCCAGCGATTTTAGACAAGCCCAAATCGCTGGCGTGCGTAGGTTATATATTCTATACATATGTTTTGTGTATTGTTTGATTTATTCCCAAATTCCTTTCCCAAATCAGAAAATAGAAATGACTGTTGCCCATATAAATATATTTATGATTGCCCAAATAAGAATTTTACGCTAGAATTATTATGAATAACACGGGGAGGAACCATTATGTACACGAAAGAGCAAAAGTATTTATGCGCTAGGTATGCAATGCTTGGCGTCTTAAATGGATCAATAGAACAGAAAGATTACTCTTGTCTTCAGCAATTATATGAACTTATTCATATTGACAATAGGAAACTAGTACAAAGATTGCACGAACATAGATTTATTTGTTTAAGTCCAAGAGAAACTATTTTTACGGATATGGCATATATTATTTTTGAGGAATCCGAAAATAACAATGCTATTCTTGAATCTTTCTATAGTTTCTATAGCAAAAAATTCCCCGATATAATTTTGAAATTAAAAAAAGCTGAGTCACTTTACGAAAAGAATCATAGTCCATACACAGACTTAATTAAATCAAATATCCAGCATAGGCAGCAATTTGAGCTTTTTGCGTTGTTCTATTCTGATGTGATCTGGGATATAGAAATCTACGGGATCGATTTTTCTTCTTTTTGCAGAGCAGAACAGTATGGTCTTCTGACTTCTGATCACTACAAATTA
Organism: Lachnospiraceae bacterium; assembly: GCA_045124315.1. Lineage (GTDB taxonomy): Bacteria > Bacillota > Clostridia > Lachnospirales > Lachnospiraceae > CAG-411. The sequence goes on along the minus strand of JBGVLO010000088.1, from coordinate 1,660 downwards.
GATAATTTCCGTTTCAATACGGGTGAAAGTATCTTTACTTCAAAGCAGTATGAAAGATATGTCTCGAAACGAAAAGAAGAATTAGCTTTGGCTGCTAGTAAAACATTTAATGATCCTAATATCAAAGCGGATAATATTGCTCAGGTATTAGGAGAAATTTTGCGTTCAAAGTCTACTGATAAAAGCACCCCCATGTCCCCCTTGCTGGATGGAATTGTAACAGGTACGGCTAGAGATATACTTATAGATCAGCATTGTGGTGCTGCATGGTATGAGCAAGTCACCGTTACAAGCCGACAAAGATCTGGCTACTCCTTAGGTTATCGTCCGAATGTAGATGAACTAATTGATATTTACTATAAAAATGTTGTTACAACAGCTTATGCTCGTCTACTAAAAGAAACGGGAGAACAAATGTCAATGCTTTACTTGGCTCGCAAATGTATGTCGGAATCTCCGTTAGTAGATTTGTACGCCATAATGTATATGTATAATTTAAGTATTTTTAGCAAACTATTTACAGTATCAATGGAGGATTATTATAGGAATTTTTCGTGGGAGAAGATTACTCAGCAGGCACTTTCTGTCAGATATGAGAATATAATTTCGGCTCTGGAAGCGCAAATGAAGGTCTGCTTAGAAAAGGTTTCTTCACTAGCAGAGCAAAACCAAATGCTTCTTGCTCAAATGAGTAAGAAAATAGATTCGGATATTTTACCATATGAGCGTTCTATAGCGGACTTTGCTAATAAATTAAATGCAAAAGATGAAGAAATTTCCTCTCTCAAAATTCAGCTTGCAAGTAAAGAAAAATACATTGAATTACTCTTATCGGCTGATGATCCAGATGTTCAAGAAGAAATAAATCTGGATGAGTTAAAGCAAAAGCGTTATCTGTTTGTTGGAGCAGCCAAAGAAGCACTTCCTCAGTTGCGTAAAGAGTTCCCGAATAGTTTGTTTATGGAAACAGAGGGATATTCTTTGAAAAACATCAAAGTTGATGGCGTTGTAATGTTAATAAAATATATGTCTCACGCAATGTTTTATAAAGTAAACTCTACAGCAGCTTTAACAAACATTCCAATCGTTAGATGTAATACGAAAAACATCAATACGATCTATCACACAATGAGTACCATATTGTAAAACCAAAAACCGCCCTAGAAATAGGGCGGTTTTTTGCACAGTTTAACACAGTTTTTTCTTACACAGTTTTTAGAAACACAGAAAAACAAAACTGTGTTTTGGACACAGCCACTAACAAAAAGAAAGGGATCGGTATATTTCAACCGACCCCATAAAGTTCTAAAAACCCTTGTACTTTCTGGCTTTTTCTTACTTAAAATATCTCTTGAGGAAGCCTTCCAGTGCTCTACCATGTCGGGCCTCGTCGCGGGCCATCTCGTGGACGGTGTCGTGGATGGCATCCAGGCCGTTCTTCTTTGCGCAGGCGGCCAGATCGAACTTGCCCTGGGTTGCGCCGAACTCGCAGTCAACGCGCCATGCCAGGTTCTCCTTGGTGGTGGCCTTCATGTTGGGCTCCAGATCCTCGCCCAGCAGCTCTGCGAACTTGGCAGCGTGCTCAGCCTCTTCCCAGGCTGCCTTCTCCCAGTACAGGCCGATTTCGGGATAGCCCTCACGGTGTGCAATGCGGGCCATG
>JBGVLO010000087.1:0-3065 GCA_045124315.1 Lachnospiraceae bacterium | reverse complement strand
TTCTCTCATTTTCTTCATATTCTGAATCCGCATATGCTAATGCTATTAATTCAAAATATAATTCCTTTTTTACTGAAGGAGATAGTTTTGTAAATTTCCTCAATTCATTCTCGTAGTTAACATTTTTACACTTAGGTAACTGCTCCATATTCAACTCTACCGCATATAGGCTAAAGTTTGACTGTTCTTCTTCTGTAATTTTTCCATCTGCTGAAATAAGAGTATATGCTAAGTCTAAAAATGGTTCAATTAAACTTTCTGGTAAATGATACAAAAACATGATAAATTCTCCTTTGCGTTATCTTCCAAATCTCCATTTTTGTTTTTACTTGGTGGTTCATGTGCTGCTTTATTCTTTTTAAAGTATCATTCCGTACATTAACCATCTCAACGTATTCTGCTTGTTTAATCTTATCTAGAATCTTATGGACAGATTCTGTATATCCCTGTAGAGCATTACTTTTTAGCTGTTTCTGAGCTTCGAGTGTAGCGAGATAGTACTTTGCCTTCTTTTGAAAATCAAGGTCATTACGTTGATTTACTAAATTCAAGTTCCCATATTTATTTGTCGGCTTGCCTAATTACATAAATTCTACCCCTACTAATTGTCAAAGTCAATTTCTTGTAAGAATTTTTTGTTTTTTGTTGTAACAGTTCAGCCTTTCGGCTGACCTAACGGGTATTGCACCGGCTAAAAAATAGCCGGTGTCCCCATAAATAACTTTTTTACATTTTCTATCAACCCCATGTTTCTTCTTTTCAGGGTTTCTATGATTGTCAGAATTGAGCAGTACATTTCATGTCCACTGTCCTTACGGAAACCTCCTGCCATCTTCTGGCGGTTCTTGACTTTTCTCAGGTCACGCTCACTCATGTTATCGTCAAACGGCACACTGAAATCATGCAGGAACAAAAGATGATTATGCATGTATTTCTCCAGACGGTTCAACAGTGCTTTTTCATCCTTCTTTGCATATCTGTGTCCCGGCTGTTTGTTTTCCTTACGTCCCGAAGCAATGAAATCCATATATTTTTTCTCATAGTCACACAGGATTTCTTCCGGAAAGGATTTTTCCCCCAGGTCCATGCGCTTTTTCCTCTCCCGGTTCATCTCACAGAGCAGGGCTTTCATCCCCTCTGACCATTTATGCCCCGTCTCCTCAGTGTTCTTACGCAGATAACGGATGATATGGACATTGCATTCACCGTGGTCTGTTCCAAAATGGTACAGTGCTGTTTCATGGTCATGAACTAGGATTCCTGAGAATTTTTCCAGAAAATCTATTTTTTTGAGGGCATCTATTGCCTTGCTTTTCATGGCACGATAGACAACAGCCTTTTCTATGCTGAAATTTCGGACATAACTCTGTTCTCCATTGACCGTTACTGTGGTTGCATCCGTTAATACTACTTCATGGTTCAGCAGTTCCTCTTCTAAATTCAGGATGCTTTCTTCAGCATTCCCGGCAAGTTTTTTGCAGAATCCATACACGCTTCCGGCTGAAAGACCGAGTTCGTCATTGCCTGCAGCATTTAAGAATGCAGCTATCCTGTCGTTTGACATGACTCCCTCGCTGTAGAGGACTGTCGCAAGTGCTTTTACGTTTGTTCCGTAAACCACATCACTCCGGTATTCATCCGGAATGTTGAATTTCCCATTCTTATCTGCATAGATGCGTATTTCCGTTACAAGAGATGCAACATCAAGGTCTACGACATATTTTGTGACATATTTCCGGCTGGAAGGATCACCAATCTCCCTGATTTCGTGCCTGCATTTTCCTGACCGGATTTTTTCTTCCACTTCTGCTTTTGTAAGGGTTGTACCCTTATGTCCTTTCTGGCCTCCTGCTTTACGTTCTGTATGCTGGCGGCTGTTATAGGTGTTGGCAGGTTTTCCGCCTTTCTGGTCGGTGGACGGCGGAAGGGAAGTGTTGGAACTGTCATTATTGATAATGCTTCTCAGGCGGGCGTTGTCGTCTTTAAGAAGCTGATTTTCATGTTCAAGGGAATCTATCTTGGCATTCAGACGGTCAACATCATTTTTATGTTCGATTTTTTCAGTATGGAGATCTTGTTCCACAGCATCAAGACGTGCCATGACTTCCATAAGTTGGTTGTACATGCTCTTTTCATAATTGCCACCCATCTGTGAATGCCTCCTTTCAATTTCCGATAATCTGATTTTATCAGAAACGCGAAGAAAAAGCGAATTTCAGCAGTGCATCATACCGTCAAAATGACGGTGGATAACATCCGGTGGCTGCAGGAGATTGTGGACAGCTTTTTGAAAAAACGCAGGAAAAACGGGAATTACAGAAAAGATATACACATAGGCTTCCATGGTCACGCTGTAATCCCCAATTGGATGTAAAAATGAAATTTAGTGTGGAAAAGTCGTTACAAAGAGACTGAAAAATTTCGGCACTTTTTTCTATTATTTTTTTTAGGTTCAATTTTGAAGGCTGAACTGTTACACTTCAGAGCTGTTAACAGTTTGTAAATATTTACTTTATATAAAAGGGTATGTTATAATAAGGAGAATGTCAAAAACAGACATTCTCCTTATTATTATGAGATAATACATTGATGAAAATTACAGTGGGAGGGAAAAATGATAAAATATATTAAGAATTTTATGCAATATCGTTTTTTGTTGACAGAGTTGGTCAAAAAAGGAATTAAGTTGAAATATCGTCGTTCATATCTGGGAATTATTTGGTCGATGTTAGAACCGCTTCTGACAATGATAGTACTTACAATTGTTTTTGGTACATTATTTGGAAATCACACAAGAGAGTTTCCAATTTATATTTTGACGGGACGTTTATTGTATTCTTTTTATTCTGCGTCAACAAAGGAAGCGCTGCGTTCTATTCGTAAAAATGCAGCAATGATAAAAAAAGTTTATGTTCCGAAGTATTTATATACCTTGTCAGGTGTGCTTTATAATTATGTGATTTTTTTGATTTCCTTGGTTGTGTTATTTGTTGTGGCAATTTTTCTTGGAGTATATCCGACATTGTATTTGTTTCAAGCAATCCTTGCATTGCTATTAATTTTAA
>JBGVLO010000086.1:0-31746 GCA_045124315.1 Lachnospiraceae bacterium | reverse complement strand
CGCAAATAATACATTTGTCTTTGTTACATTCTTCATTTTTTTATCCTACTAAGCCTTTAAACCAATAGCTTCTATCTCAATAAGCACATCCTTTGGAAGTCTAGCAACTTCTACGCACGAACGTGCTGGACAATTCTCCACAAAGAACTCTGAGTAAATTGCATTAATCTTTGCAAAATCATCCATATTCTTAATAAATACAGTTGTCTTTACTACATTTTCCATAGATACACCAGACTCTTCCAACAATGCTTTTAAGTTTCCGATTGCCTGATCTGCCTGCTCCTCGATGGAACCAGTAACCAATTCTCCTGTAGCCGGAATAATTGGGATTACACCTGATGTAAATACCATTCCATTTACCTCGATTGCCTGTGAGTATGGTCCAATTGCCTGTGGTGCCTTATCTGTACTAATAATTGTCTTCATATTTTTTCATCCTTTCTACTTATCCTTCTAAAATTTCTACTAAAATCTGGTTCACCATTCCAGGGTCTGCTTTTCCCTTCATCTGTTTCATAGTCTGTCCCACTAAGAAACCGATTGCCTTCTTCTTCCCTGCACGGTAATCCTCTACTGATTTTGGATTTGCTGCAACAATCTGTTCAATAGTGCTACGGAGCGCTCCTTCGTCGTTTACTGTCTTTAAGCCATTTTCTTCTACATACTGTTCCGGATCGATATCTTCTGTAAATACTTTTTCAAATACCTCTTTCGCCACAGAGCTGTTAATAGTATTCGCCTCTGTAAGAGAAACCAATTTTGCAAGATTTGCAGGTGAAAACTTAATATCCTCTGCTTCCATATCATGCTCTTTTAACAGACGCATGGTCTCAACCATTAACCAGTTTGCAACCTTCTTTGGAGAATTACAGATTGCTACGGTCTGTTCAAAAATATCTGCCAGATGCTTGGATCCGGTAATAACGGATATATCATATTCTGGAATGCCATATTCTTTTGCATAACGCTCCATCTTCTCATCACGAAGTTCCGGCTGCTGTTTCTTGATTTTCTCGATCATCTCATCACTGATGATAACCGGAACCAAATCAGGATCTGGGAAATAACGATAGTCCTGTGCATCTTCTTTTGAACGCATTGCATAGGAATATTCCTTCACATCATCCCATCTTCTTGTTTCCTGAATGACTGCTTCCCCTGATTCAAGCAAATCAATCTGACGTTCTTTCTCTGCCTCGATTGCTCTTGCAATAGCCTTAAAAGAGTTTAGATTTTTCATTTCAGTTCTGGTTCCAAATTCTTTTGCGCCAACCTCACGAACAGATAAGTTCACATCTGCACGCATAGAGCCTTCGTTCAACTTACAATCTGATGCACCCAAATACTGAATGATCAATCGCAATTTCTCTAAGTATGCAATTACTTCCTCTGCCGAACGCATATCCGGTTCAGAAACAATTTCAATCAACGGTACTCCGGAACGGTTAAAGTCCACCAAAGAGCAATCGCCCCATTCATCGTGAACCAGTTTTCCAGCATCCTCTTCCATATGGATCTCATGGATACCAATAAACTTCTTTCCACCCTGCTCTGTCTCTATTTCAACTTTACCATCGCGACAGATTGGCAAATATAACTGTGAAATCTGATAATTCTGTGGATTATCCGGATAAAAATAATTCTTTCTATCAAACTTACCACTCTGCGTAATGGTACAGTTTGTTGCAAGTCCTACTGCTACTGCATACTCCACTACCTGTTTATTCAGCACAGGAAGAGAACCCGGCATACCTGTACAAACAGGACATGTATGTGTATTTGGTGCTCCACCAAAGGCTGTACTACAAGAGCAGAAAATCTTTGTCTTTGTCGCTAATTCCACATGGACCTCAAGTCCAATGACTACTTCGTATTCTTTACTCATGTCAACCTCCATTATTTATCAAAAGGACTCTTATAAGTTCTTGTCTGTTCAAATGCATATGCTGCCTGCAACAACTTCTTCTCCTGGAAACAGTCACCGATCAACTGTAAACCAATTGGCAATCCTTTGCTATCCAATCCACAAGGTACACTGATACCCGGAAGACCTGCTAAGTTTACAGATATTGTATAGATATCTCCCAAGTACATTTTGATAGGATCTGAAAGACTTGCACCTAATTTTGGTGCTGTGGTTGGTGCTGCAGGTCCAAGGATCATGTCGTACTTTGCAAATGCTTTGTCAAATTCCTGCTTGATCAATGCTTTCGTACGCAATGCCTTCAAATAATATGCATCATAATATCCGGAACTTAAAACAAAAGAACCTAACATAATTCTACGCTTTACCTCTGGTCCAAAACCTTCGGAACGTGTCTTCTTATACATATTGTGCAGTCCGTCATAGTTCTCTGTTCGATATCCGTACTTCACACCATCAAAACGAGAAAGGTTGGAACTAGCCTCTGCGTCTGCAATCACATAGTAAGCCGGAATCGCATATTCCACTAATCCCAAATCAAATTCTTCTAAAATTGCGCCCTTTTTCTCTAACTCTTTTGCTGCTGCCATAACAGAAGCACTAACTTCTGTATCCAAACCTTCCCCAAAGTATCCCTTCGGAATACCGATCTTCATTCCCTTCACATCATCTACTAATGCAGAAGTGAAATCGTAGGAATCTCTCTTATAGGAAGTACTATCCTTCAAATCATGGGAAGCAATGGTCTCTAAAATTGTGGCACAATCGGTTACATCCTTTGCAATCGGTCCAATCTGATCCAATGAGGAACCATAAGCAATCAAGCCATAACGGGATACCGTTCCATAAGTAGGCTTAATTCCTGTAACACCACAGAATGAACTTGGCTGACGGATCGATCCGCCTGTGTCCGATCCTAAAGCATAGAAACATTCATTGGCTGCTACAGCAGAACAAGAACCTCCTGAAGATCCTCCTGGTACATGTTCCGTATTCCAAGGGTTTCTTGTTACGCCATAAGCAGAAGTCTCTGTGGTACTTCCCATGGCAAATTCATCCATATTTGTCTTTCCAAGAATAACCGCTCCTGCTTTTTCCAAATTCAAAACAGCCTCTGCTGTGTAAGTAGGATAAAAGTTCTCTAAAATTTTAGAACTACAAGTAGTACGCATACCATCAGTACACATATTATCTTTAATGGCAACCGGCACACCAGCCAATGGTCCTGTCAATTCTCCAGCTTCAATCTGTGCCTGTACCTTTTTTGCCTGTTCCAAAGCGCCTTCTTTATCCACAGTTACATAACTATGAATCGTAGGTTCTTGTTTTTCAATCTGCTCAAGTACTGCCTGTGTTGCTTCCACTGCAGTAGTTTCTTTGTTCTGTATTTTCTTGCCTAACTCAACGGCAGTTAAATTTAACAAATCCACACTATTTTCCTCCTGTTTTCTATTAATCCACTGTCTTAGGTACTACAAAACTTCCATCTTTTTCTTCCGGAGCATTCTTCAGGATGTTCTCACTGTCATCCCCATTCACTACTACATCCTCACGAAATACATTGTTCAAAGGAAATACATGTGACATTGGTTCTACAGAAGAAGTGTCTAATTCATTTAACTTATCAATGTAATCCAACATATCTCCCATATCTTTTTTTGCCTGTTCCTTCTCTTCTGCAGACAATTCTAATTTTGCCAAAATACCAACATACTCAATTGTCTCATCTGAAATGATATTTGCCATGGTATCTCTCCTTTCTCACTGTTCTAATCTGTACCTATTTCTATTCATACAGATGCTAATTTCCAATCTTAGAACAAAGTGGACAAGTCCACTCTAACTCTATAACTTTCTCATTCTCAAGAAACTTTCCTATAGAGCAAAAACACAACTCAACATTTATTGTAATGGGATTTTACGAATAAAGCAAGTATAAAAGAAAACGCAACCTTCTGGAATTCCCGCCCTAGGGTTCACAGAATATTGCGTTTTCTATGCTGTGTTAACAGCCAACATGGTGATGCCTGTAAAACAGACACGTGGTTACCAGACCCAGAAACTCTGTGAACAGCAACCATATATGGATTTTACAATATAATTCCCATCAAAAATTTTCCCAAAAATCCAAGTGCTACCAGAACCACTACCAAAATTACAAGACGGATCATTGCACTCTTTTGTTCTTTTTTCTCAAATTGTGCATAGGTTGCATCACACCATTCCACTATATCCTCTGTATCTTTGTAATCTGGAATGCGTTTTGCTTCTTTTAACACCCACTGAATATCTTCTGCACTCTTGACTGCTTCCTTTTTTCTGCACATATCCTGATAGATCTTTTCCTGGCCTTCTGTCTTCAAATCCTCTACCATTTTGGAATACTGTGCACGCAGCTGCAGACAATCCTTGTAATCGCCCAACTTACTCAGACGCTTGATGATAGTCTCATAAATATATAACTTCAATTCATACTGGATAATGCACCCGGTACTTTCCATCAATTTGTGAATATTCGCATATTTTCTTGCTTTCTGTTCCTCGGTGAACACTTTCTGTCCACCATTACCAGAAGCACCAATTGCATCCAATTCATTCATTGCCTGATCCATATTTTGCCCTCCGACTCTATTTTTAATGGCCATGGGGACAAACCGCATGCTCCCCAATATCAAATATTACAAATTACTTCTCTTTCCGCAATTTTCACTATTTTACAGAGACTTAATACGTTCAATTGCTTTCAATGTATTTTCATGAGAACCAAATGCTGTAAGACGGAAATATCCTTCTCCACTTGGTCCAAATCCAGAACCAGGTGTACCTACAATATTTGCATTATCCAACAAGAAATCAAAGAATTCCCATGATGTCATCTTATCAGGAGTCTGTAACCAGATATATGGTGCATTCACACCACCAAATACTGTATATCCTGCTGCGGTAAGACCTTCTTTAATTGTCTTAGCATTGCTCATATAATATCCTACCTGTTCCTTCAACTGTGCCTTACCTTCCTCTGAATAAACAGCCTCTCCGGCACGCTGGATAATATATGGTGCGCCATTGTACTTTGTTCCGTGACGTCTTGCCCAAAGAGAATGCAAAGACACATCGCTTCTCTTCAACTCTTTTGGAATAACAGTAAATCCAAGACGAACACCTGTAAATCCAGCATTCTTAGAAAAACTTCTAAGCTCAATAGCACAAGTTCTTGCTCCTTCACATTCGTAAATAGAATGTGGCACATCTGATTCTGAAATGTATGCTTCATAAGCTGCATCATAAATGATAACAGCACCTACTTTATTTGCATAATCTACCCATTCCTGAAGCTGAGTCTTAGTAATTGTTGATCCAGTAGGGTTATTAGGGAAGCAAAGATAAATCACATCCGGAGTTTTTCCTGTTGGTAATTCAGGTGCAAATCCATTATCTGCAGTACATGGCATGTAAATCACATCGCTCCACTGTTCTGTATCCGGATTATATACACCAGTTCTTCCAGCCATTACATTTGTATCAACATACACAGGATAAACTGGATCACATACTGCAATCTTACTATCCTGAGCAAAAATTTCCTGAATATTTCCTGAATCACATTTTGCTCCATCACTTACAAAAATCTCATCCGCACTAATGTCGCATCCTCTTGCTTTATAATCATTCTCCGCAATAGCAGAACGCAGGAACTCATATCCCAAATCCGGTGCATAACCACGGAATGTCTCTGCAACTGCCATCTCATCTACTGCACTATGCAAAGCTTTGATAATAGCTGGAACCAATGGCTGAGTCACATCACCGATTCCCAACGAAATAACTTCTCTGTCTGGATTTGCACTCTTATAAGCTGCAACCTTTTTTGCAATATTTGAGAATAAATAACTTCCTGGTAACTTCAAATAATTTTCATTGACCTGCATTTTTCTGCCTCCTGTTTTCAATCCCGGCTAAATCCACCAGCTTTTGTACGTTCGATAAAACACGGTATCTTAACCTTATTTTATACATATTTCAATATACTCTACCTAATTTTATTTGTCAATGTATGCATTTCTCAAAAAAACGTACAATATTGATGATCCAATACCTAATCAAACCCGAAAGGACTCGCTTCACGTGGCCACATGAATGGTATTTCGACATTTCAGCCTTGACATCCTGGTAATTTTTGCCACAATATACTTCCTGGAAAAAAAACCCTCTTTTTATATTTTATCAGCGAACATTTGTTTGTTTTTTGTTTGCATTTTCTTTTACTTTGTGCTATCCTTTAGAGAACGAGTAAAAAAAGCATGATAACTACATAATTATGATACCAGCGTAGCAATTCGTGGGTATCATTGCTTATAAATAATGAAAGTCAGTAAGATAAGGAGGAAGCTACCTATGGCAGCATATGATGGCAGTCAAATTGTCATTTTAGAAGGATTAGAAGCAGTCCGAAAGCGCCCCGGTATGTACATTGGAAGCACCGGAAAGCAGGGACTACACCATTTAATCTGGGAGATTTTAGACAACAGTATTGATGAACATTTAGCTGGATATTGCAACAAGATTCAGATTACTTTACAAAAAGATGGCGGAATCACCATTCAGGATAATGGACGAGGAGTTCCTGTAGACTTACATCCTACTAAGAAGATTCCTACCGTCCGCGTAGTTTATACGATTTTACACGCAGGAGGTAAATTTGACAGCACGGCATACAAAGTATCCGGTGGACTCCATGGCGTAGGTTCCTCGGTAGTAAATGCCCTTTCTTCCAAGATGATCGTAGAAGTAAAACGAGATGGCAAGGTATACCAGGATCGTTACGAAAACGGCGGACACCCGGTTGTAGAACTGGAAAACGGCATGTTGCCAGTCATTCGTACCTGTCGAAAAAATGATACTGGTACCAAAGTAACCTTCTATCCAGACGAAGATATATTCGAGACCATAGCATTCAAGAGTGACACCATCAAGAAAAAATTAAAAGAAATTGCCTATTTAAATAAGAACTTATTGATTGAGTTTACGGATGAATTTACAGGTGAGACTTTCACATATCAGGAGGAATACGGTATCCAAAGTTTTGTAAAATACCTGACAAGAGAAGAAACGGTTCTCCATGAGGAGCCTGTATATATTGAAGGAAAAAGTGGGGATATCGAGGTAGAAGTGGCATTTCAATATACCTCCAATTATTCCGAACAGATCAATGCATTTTGTAATCGCATCAACGTAGTAGACGGTGGTACGCTGGTTACGGGATTTAAAACAGCTCTCACCCGTGTGTTAAATTCCTACGCAAGAGAATTGGGCACTTTAAAGGAAAAAGATGACAATTTTGACGGAAAAGATATCCGTAATGGAATTGTGGCAATTATTTCCATCAAGCACCCGGATCCCCAGTTTGAAGGTCAGACAAAGACCAAGCTTGGAAACACGGATGCCAAGACTGCGGTAGACGAAGTTTTTTCCACAGAAGTAGAACGCTATTTTGATAAGAACATTGAACTGCTTCAGACCTTGTTAGAAAATTCCATGAAGTCTTATAATGCAAGAAAGGCAAGTGACAAAGCCAGAAATGCAGTGTTAAAACAGCTTCACGACGTAGATACCAAAGGCAAATTAGCTGCCTGTTCTTCGAAAAAGCCGGAAGAATGTGAAGTGTATATTGTGGAGGGAGATTCCGCGGGCGGTACTGTAAAAACTGCCCGAAACCGTAAGACACAAGCAGTCCTCCCACTTCGTGGCAAAATTCTAAATGTAGAGAAGGCGACTTTGGAAAAAATTTTGCTGAACAACGAAATCAAGTCTATGATCGCTTCCTTTGGTTGTGGAATCGGAGATGAATTTGATATTTCAAAACTTCGTTATGACAAGATTATTATCCTGACCGATGCGGATGTGGATGGCGCACATATCAGTACCTTACTGCTTACTTTTTTCTATCGCTTTATGCCGGAACTAATAAAAGAAGGAAAAATTTATCGAGGACTGCCACCACTGTATAAGGTAGAATATGAATCTGCCAATACCGAAGCTGGTACGGAATCACCAAAGAAACGTGGCAAGAAGAAACAAAAGCTTTCCCGCTACATTTTCAATGACCACGAATTGGAGAAATTCAAAAAGATTCCTGGAAACAAGCTGCTGAATGTACAGCGGTACAAAGGTCTGGGAGAGATGGACGCAGATCAGCTTTGGGAAACGACTCTCAATCCGGAATCACGTATTCTTGCGCAGGTTACAATCAGCGACACGGTAGAAGCAGATGAGATTACTTCTACCCTTATGAGCAGCAATGTGCCACCTCGCCGTGCATTCATTATGGAAGAGGCGCAATACGCGAACCTGGACGTATAAACAAAACATAGAAAGGATTAGGAAAACCATAGAAACCAAGGGTATCACTTGTGGGTTACAGTTCACAGATATGTGAACTGTAACGGATTCGGGCAATGCTACGCATGAAAAATTGCCCAAATCTGCACACGGTAGACTTTCATACGGTATTTTCGGCGCCAAAAATACCTACCTGTGAACAGTAACACTTGAGGTTCTATGACAGATAAGGTATAGAAAATGGAAAATATCATTCAAATCGATTTTACAGAAGAGATGCGTAATTCTTATCGTGATTACGCTATGAGTGTAATTATCGCTCGTGCCCTTCCTGATGTACGCGATGGATTAAAACCGGTACAACGAAGAATTTTGTACGCAATGAGTGAACTTGGTCTTTCCCCAGATAAACCACACCGAAAAAGTGCCCGTATTGTGGGGGATACCATGGGTAAATACCACCCTCACGGAGACAGTTCTATTTATGATGCACTGGTACACATGACAGAAGACTACTCTCTCTCCATTCCACTGATTGATGGTCATGGAAACTTTGGTTCGATTGATGGGGATGGAGCCGCTGCCATGCGATACACAGAGGCAAGGCTTTCTACCGGTGCAAAGACCATGTTGGATAATTTAGAGAAAAATCTGGTGGAATTTGTGCCAAACTTTGATGAAAGCGAAAAAGAGCCTTCTGTTCTGCCTGCCATGCTTCCAAATCTATTAATCAATGGAACCACCGGTATCGCAGTTGGTATGGCAACTAATATTCCGCCACATAATCCGGCAGAAGTGATTGACGGTGTCATTGCCTACATGGATCGTCCCAATATTTCCATTGAGAAATTAATGGAAATCATCCCTGCACCGGATTTCCCAACCGGAGGAATCATTATCAATCAGGAAGATCTTCCTGCCATCTATGAAAGCGGAGAAGGTAAAATCAAACTGCGCGGAAAAGTAGAAATCGAAAAGGGGGACTACGGCCGTCAGAACATTATTATTTCTGAGATTCCATACACGGTAGCCGGAAACAAAACAAAGCTTGTAGAAAACCTTTCCTCCTTAATGAAGGACAAAGTTTTTGATGAAATTTATGATGTGCGTGACGAGTCTTCCAAGGAAGGAATCCGCATTGTAGTAGAAGTGAAAAAGGATCGTAATATCGAAAATCTACTAAATGGCCTTTATAAAAAAACAGCCTTAGAGGATACTTACTCTGTCAATCTTCTGGCTGTAAAGGATCAACAGCCCATTACCTTCAATTTAAAGACATTAATCCAGGAATTTGTTCTGTTTCAGGAAGAATTATACACCAAGGAATATGAACATTTACTAGAAAAAGCATTAAAGCGTCTGGAAATTGTAGAAGGCTTGGTTACTGCCACCGATGTGATCGACCTGATTATAGAGATTCTAAGAGGAAGTACCTCTGTGAAACAGGCAAAGTCCTGTCTAACAAAGGGAGAGATTACCGATATCAATTTCAAATCCAAGGAATCAGCAAAACAGGCTCAGACCTTACATTTTACAGAGAATCAGGCAGATGCCATCCTCAGTATGCAGCTTAGCAAGTTGATCGGACTGGAAATTTTAAAGCTACACGAAGAGGCTTCTACTTTACAGCAAAATATTGCAGAGTACCGCAATGTATTGTCCAGCGAAAAGGAACTTCACAAAGTCATAAAAGGACGTCTTCGGGAATATCGAAAAACATTTGCCCGTCCTAGAAAAACCATGCTCACTACAGCACAAAAAGAAAACTATGTAGAAGAGATCAAAGAAGAAGATATGTATGTATTGATCGATCGTTTTGGCTATGTGAAGACGATTGATACAGCAACTTATGGCAGAACCAGTGAAGAAGTCTTAAAGGAATATCCACATATTGTCAGGATGAAGAATACGGATAAATTATGTGCATTTACCTCTGCCGGAAATATGTATCAGATAAAAGGCATGGCACTTCCTCGTTGTAAAATGAAGGATAAAGGTACCCTGATCCACACCTTATGCAAGTTAGACAAAGAAGAAGTGATTTGTTATACTGGATTTGAGGATTTATTTGAATCCATGTTGTTCTTTACTACAAAATATGGATATGTGAAACTGGTGTCCGGTATGGAATACGAAACCAACCGTTCCCAGATCGGAGCTACAAAACTAGAGTCGGGAGACGAAGTAGTCAATGTACAACTGCTCTCTTCCCACGATATTATGGAAGGGGACCGTCGGGTATTCCTTCTGACAAAAGACGGACTTTCTCTCTGCTTCTTATTGGAAGAAGTTACCGAGTTAAAACGTGCTTCCAGAGGTGTGAAAGGAATTTCACTTACTGATGAGGATCATGTAGTCTATGGTCTGGTCTTTAGCCCAGAAGATACCTCTACTACCTTCCACAAGAAAAAATACGATCTTACAAAATTAAGAAATAGTCGTAGATGCAGAAAAGGCCAAAAGAACAATAAAATATAAGTAAGAAAGGAAGAATACGAATTATGTCAAATTATTCAATCAATACCAAATGTGTACAAGCAGGTTATACACCGGGCAATGGAGAACCTCGCCAAATTCCGATCGTACAGTCTACCACTTTTAAGTATGAAACAAGCGAGGCAATGGGAAAATTATTTGATCTGGAAGCAGAAGGGTATTTCTACACTCGTCTGCAAAATCCTACCAATGATCATGTAGCCGCTAAAATTGCAGAGTTGGAAGGTGGAACGGCTGCAATGCTTACTTCTTCGGGACAGGCTGCAAACTTTTTTGCAATCTTTAATATCTGTGAAGCAGGTAGTCACATTGTAGCATCTTCTTCTATTTATGGAGGAACCTACAATTTGCTAGCTGTTACTATGGCAAAAATGGGAATCGAAGTTACTTTCGTATCACCAGATGCCAGCGAAGAAGAATTACATTCCTGCTTTAAAGAAAACACAAGAGCGATGTTTGGTGAGTCCATTGCCAACCCTGCTCTGACCGTTCTGGATATTGAAAAGTTTGCGAAAGTAGCTCATGCACAGGGAGTTCCATTGATCGTAGATAATACATTCCCAACACCTGTAAACTGTCAGCCAATCAAATGGGGAGCCGATATCGTGACGCACTCTACTACCAAGTACATGGATGGACACGGTGCTGCAGTGGGTGGTGCCATTGTTGACTCTGGTAACTTCAACTGGATGGCTTACGCGGATAAGTATCCGAGTCTTTGTAAACCAGATGATTCTTATCACGGTGTTACTTATGCAGAACGTTTTGGTCAGGGTGGCGCTTTCATCACAAAATGTACCGTTCAGCTCATGCGTGACCTTGGATGCATCCAGTCTCCTCAACACGCATTTATTTTGAACCTTGGGTTAGAGTCTCTTCATGTGAGAATGCCTCGTCATGTAGAGAACGGCCTTGCAGTTGCACAATTCTTAGAGCAGCAGCCACAGGTTGCTTATGTAAACTATCCTGGTCTTCCAAGCAACAAGTACTATGAGACTGCAAAAAAATATATGCCAAATGGCGGATGTGGTGTGGTATCCTTTGAACTAAAGGGTGGACGTGCTGCAGCAGAAGCATTTATGAAGGAATTAAAATTAGCAGCAATTGAGACACATGTAGCAGATGCCAGAACCTGCTGTTTAAACCCAGCTACTTCTACTCATCGCCAGATGACAGATGAACAATTGATTGAAGCTGGTGTTCCAGCCGGTTTGGTTCGTATTTCCTGTGGATTAGAAGATAAGAACGATCTGATTGCAGATTTATCACAGGCATTACAGGCAATTCAATAATTAAGTGCTGAAACTTAAGTAAATGACATTTATCCGTCACTTTGGATGAATTATTATAAAAAATAAAAAGGGACTGTCACACTAAGATGAGCAACAAACGATAGAATACTTTAATAAACATCTATATTATTTGTAAAAACTATCTTAGCGTGCCAGTCCTTTTACATTATTGAAAACCAAATAATTGCTTCCCTTATCATACAAGGAACAACACCCCATATATCCCAAACCGTTGCTACAAAATATGAACTACAATTAGCAGAATCGACAAAGCCGTTCCAGACAATCCTAGCACCCGGTTCACTGTACCATTCGACCCGCAACAACCAAAACAGATTCCCTTTCCATGTATCGGATACAACATATGCACATGCCTTCTATTTAGCAGATCAATACCAACATGGGATAAAAAACCTGCGACAAAATATGGAACAAAAAACGGTGCGATCATATATACACAGACCGATGTCAGGAACAATCCCAATAAAGAATGCATAAAGGTTCGATGTTTGGTTCGCATTCCAAACCCACAAATTCCAATCAGTAACAGTAAGCCTGATATGGCACTATACTGACTGGATACTCTCATAATCTTATTTAGCAATCCCACCGAAAACAACCAGTCAATCGCACCTAGTCCAATTATCGTAACGATCAACGCAGTAATTATCTTTTCTACTTTATTGTGGCTTTTGCTTCGGGATACATCAATATCCGGAAGCAAAGCACCAATACTTCCCACTGCCACTGCTGATACAATTCCCAGTACAGAAGGTTCTCCCTTTGACAATATCATATTTACGGCCAATGCACTAGCCACCCCAACTGCACTATGTGTTTTTCCCATCATTTCTGTTTCTTCCTTTCTCCTCTTAAATTACCTACCGGGTATCGTCATAGAAACGAAAAAAGACAACTTCCATTCAGAAGTTGTCTTCAAACTTTAGCAGCTCGTAGGGGAATCGAACCCCTGTTTCCGCCGTGAGAGGGCGGCGTCTTAGCCGCTTGACCAACGAGCCTCAAGCAAGGATTATTCTATCATATACTTTCTATAATTGCAAGTACTTTTTTATTTTTTTGCAATTTTTCGTTACAGTTTATTCCTTCCTCTTGCCTTTCTCATTAAAAAAGGAAATCAATTTCTTTTAACTCAATAAAATTCCTTCTTTTTTCTTGCTTAATTCGTTTTTTCTAGAAACAAGATTACTTCGATTTGTGACAAGCTTCTCATTTAGGCTCGAAAGCCACTGTTTCATTTCTTCCATTTGCTTCACAGAAATTACCTCACGATTATACTTTTGATAATTTTCATTCAAACAAGCAAACCAATCTTTCGCTTCAACAGCTTTCTTACACCCCGCCTTACATACTTCCTGCACATTCTCTAACTCTTTGATTTTTTCCTGCAGCTTTTCAACCACAGCCTGAAGCATTCTTAAGTTATCTTTTGTTTTATTCTTATGATTCTTTCTCTCATAGTTATCTGCAATCCCTGCATCATTGAATAATTCTGCATTTGCCCAGTTTTCTGCATTGGATAGCTCCGCAAATGTATCACCAATATTCCCAATTGCCCCCTTCTCTGTTGCAATTGCAATTTTATTCACATATTTCATGGCATCATATCCGATACCTATCACTTCATCTATTTTTCTTATCAGCTTATCACAACTTGTTATATCATCATCAAAGCCAGAAATTTGGGCTGCAATTTCAGGTTTTTCGTCCATAATATACGCCTTTTGTTCTTCCAGAAGTTCCTTATATTTTCTCCGACAATTGTTAATATCTTCAATATCTGCTTTGTATTCTGTAAGTTCCTTTTCTATATTCTCAAGTTCTTTCTTCGCTTCCTCATATTGTTTTAATGCATTGGCAGACTCCATTTTCTCCTTACTTAGCTTTTCGTCAAGATTTCCAAAAGATGCAAAAAACTTTGTAATACCTGGTTGTTCCAGTTTTTCCACTTTTTCTTTTTTCTTATTGTTTGTTTTTTCAAGCTGATCAATTACCAAATACAATTCCTGTCTCTTTGTCTCCAGCTCATCAATTTCTCTACCTTTTTTCTCTTTCTCTACAATCTTAACCTGTAATTTTTTTAATTCTCCTACATAATTTTTCATACTTTTATCCCTTTCTACTCTTCAAATGGATGTATTGTAACCAGTTGATAATGAACTACGACAGCCACTATCAATGGATGATCATCTCCTTTGATACACCCTTTTCTATCCATCTATGTAATATATTTTTATATCTCTTTGGGCAATGTAACTTTTATCATAGAAAAGCACTCCCTTTCAAATACTATTTTATCCGAAAGACAGTGCTTTTTTCATTAAATTGACATTAAATTTTTAACCTTTTATTGAAATTAGATATATTTCACAACTATATGAGGTATTTGGAAACAGCATCAATTGAAACGCATATCCATTGTTTTACATACAAAATACCAATTTCCTGTTAATTTTTTTGTATATACTTTTCCATCATAAGTTTCATCAGGTGTTGATATATATTTTGGTTTTGAACCATCCACAGAATATACCATTGATACGCCTGATGTTAATGTTTCAAACGAAACAAAATTATTATATACATTTATGTATTCAAGAGGTTGCTTTTCCAGCGAAAACGTACCACATACTACATCTATTGCATCCTTCACATCATCATCTTTATTTAAATATTCCTTTTCATTATGATCCCTATTTAGTCTATCTATTGTTTTATCATTCTTATTTATAAAATAAATATTATATTCACCATTTTTATGCTCTTTATAATCTTCATAACAAGTTTTTGCAAGTAATGTGTATTCTTTTTCATGATCTAATAACATATTTTCATCACATGAGGCTGATGGTAAATTTGATGCATAAAGATACCACCCTGCTAACAATCCAAAAATTACTCCAATAACAATCCATACTTTATATCTTTTTTTCATCTTTTCCAAACACTCCAAAACGTATGATACTAATTTATTATGTAACTCAGTTAAAAAACCTACTGTACTCCATTTGCCTCCAATACTCCAAGTAGAAATTTACAACCCAAATCAAGTATTACATAATCCTTCCGCTTGTATTCTTAACTCATAGAATTCTTTCAACCATTCTTCACTGTTACTATACTCTCCTTGAACAGATAACAATGTTCTTTTTCCAACTCTTCTATCTAGAATCGCAAACATTCGAATAATCGCATTATCAGAATGAAGGGCATCTTGAATGCTCATATTTAGGTATTCTTCAATTGCACCTAAAACGTCCCATGTTGATGCAATCCCTCTACCATTGGCTATCTGCACTGCCAAATCTTCTGCTTCTCTGTTTTCTCTATCATGAACAATTTGTTTTCCATCCCATTGTCGGTTCGGGATACCTTGCTCACCCTTGATTTCGTTCGCAATTCGGTCATATGTACCCTCATTATACGCGTGTGCCTGCCAAAGCTCTTTTCCATCTACTCTAACAGCAAATCGCCCTGCTTCGTCAGGAGCCCCATGATAAATTGTAAAAAAATATTGCACTCTTCCCCTTAAAGCTTTGCACAAAAATTCATCCTCAAGTTTTTTTCTTTTGCTACTCCAACTTTGACTCATAACGTCCTCCTTCATAACGACAAAGGGCTTGCCTTCTATTTGGTAATTCAACCACAACAGGGCTTCGAAACATCACTTTACTTTATACTTTGTATATTTTCCACCACAATACTTATATAGCTTTCCAGTTGCCACCAGCCTCTTAATCTCACTATAGGCTTGCACCGGCGTAATCATCAAAAACTCTGCAACATCTTGCTTTGTAATGATTCCATCCTGCGTTCTTGCAAGTTTTAAAATCATTTCCGGATATGCAATTTTTTCAATACCAGTCTGTCGAACATACTGAATGCTCTGATTACTCTCTTTATATACTTTTCCTGACAGCATATATGTGCGAGATTTTCCATTTCCGCTTCCTTCAACCAATCCGTCCTCTATCAAATTTTCGATTGAACTACGAATTTTCCCCTCACTCAAATGCGTCAGGTTCACTATTCTTGCTAAATTTATTCTACGTTCATTTTTCAGAAGAGAAAGAATTATCAATGAATAAATTGATAACGGCTTTCCCAATCTATTCTGTTCATCAGATATCAGCTTTGTAAATTTTTCATCCGCTTTTGCTCTCTGTATGAATAACTTTACATTACTGCTCGTTGTCTCCGAAAAATCAGGCCATGGTCTACCATATATAATGGAACCTTCATATATTCTATCAATACCACGTCCGGTTTTCTCTGCAAGGCCGATTCTCTTTAGAGCATCTGCTAACGCAGGATTTTTCCCATGTGGTTCTACCGTCAGCAAATTGTCCACTGTAACTCCATCAATAAATCCGCCCGGACTACTAATTGTCATACCTTCATCATCAATTAATACACGCACCGTTCCTAACATTGTATAATCTCTATGACAAAATGCATTAATCAATCCCTCACGAAAAGCAGCTTTATCAAATTCAGGAATTGCTGTTCTAAACAAACCATACTCTATTTCACGCTCTGGATTCCATGCTTCCACATATGTTTCAAATTTTTCAAAGACTTCTAATAACGGACCACTTGTTTCCATATTCACTCTTACCTTTGTCCCCTCTAAAACTTGAAATGTTGCTTTCACTGTAGGCATCAATTTTTCTATACGATTTTCTTTTCCTATTAGCAACATTCCTGTTACAGTAGGATATACTTTTCCATCCACCTCTGTGGTTAATCGAAGAGCCTTATCAAGTTCTTCATCCTGCAAGCATAAAAGATTTTTTTCACCTCCCGGTTTATTCTGTATCATGCTTCTTAATCGTACCCTTTGATTTGGATCAAGATCTTCAATTGTTGCTCCGGCAAGAGGACCTGCCGAAAAATCCAGTAATGCTAACTCGGATAACCGAGTTACAACTTCATAAGAATACATCGGTATTACTTCTGGCGATCCATCAGCCTTTAATCGGCGTCTTAGCATTTTCCCTGATGATGTAGATACAACAGTTCTACTAACCGGAATCTCAATTTTAAGAACCTCTTTTTCTTCCTCTGTAATAATCTCTGCTCTCACTGAAACGGATGGCACTGTGCTATTTGCTATCAATGCTGTAACGCCAATTGCATCCTTGTGTTTTTGATGAACACCTGTTATTTGTCCGTCATCTTCAACACCTAAATACATCGTACCACCTTTTGTATTTGTCATACCAACAATTTCATCAACTAAATCCGTATCTGAATATTTTTTTAAATCACTTTTAAATTCAACTACAAGATCTTCTTTCATCGGAATTGTTCTCATAGATTACACCCCTTAATTTCAATTTAACTCAATTATAACTCAACTCACCATGATTGTCGAGTTAAAACCGAATTAAATCGAATTAAATCCATTGGTTAATCCCTCTCCAAATAAGAACAAACGTTACTTCTTCCATAATCCTTCCATAACTGATACACTAGATTTAAGAAAAAAATTTGTATCATTTTTACATTTCAGTTGTCTAATAAGTAGGAAGGAAGGTGAAACCTATGAATGCCTATGAGGAAATCTATGAAAAATACGCACATACCGTGTATGAATATTTACTGAAATTATGCAACAATTCCACATTGGCAGAAGATCTTTTACAAACGACTTTCCTAAAGGCAATTGAACATCTGGATAACTACAAGGGAAACAGCAGCATTACCACATGGTTGTGCTCCATAGGAAAACACGAATATCTCAATCATGTGAAACGAAAAGAAAATCAAAATATGTCCCTTGAGGTAATTCAGGAATATGCCGGAGTCTCCTTTGAAGAAAAGCTATTACACCAAGAGAGCAAAATACAAATTCATAAAATCCTACATAACCTGAAAGAACCATATAAAGAAGTATTTTCTCTCCGTGTATTTGGGGAATTAAGTTTTCGGGAGATTGGAGAACTTTTTGATAAAACAGACCTTTGGGCAAGAGTGACCTATCGACGGGCAAAAGAAAAAATACTAGAAAAAATCAATTAGAAAGGCGGTATTCAAAATGGAATGTGAAAAAATAAGAGATATGATACAACTATATGTGGAAGGCTTGTGTGGAGATGCCAGTGCAAAATGGATCGAAAATCACGTAGAAAACTGCGAAGACTGCAAGGCATACCTCCAGCGTCAGCTGGTCAAAGTAGATAAAGACTCAGCACCCCTTCACCCAGACCAGGAACAAGAAAACAGTTCCGCTTCCACTCCCACACTGGAGGAAATCAAAAAAGAATTAAAACCCTTCAAGAAATTGAAGAGAAAACTATGGTTTCGATGTATATTGGACGTGGCAGCAATTTTGCTTTGCTGTATTGTTCTGATTAGTGTGGTTATAGCAGCCATGACCGGATGGAAAGCAATCGAAAATTATGAACTTCAGAAACAGGCAAAATACATTACCCAAGAACTTTTAGAAGGAAATACGGATGCTTTTTTTCACTCCCTTGACACAGAGCTTATTTATCTGGACCAAAAAGAAGGTCTGGCTCAATGGGAAGCAGACTGTAAAAATAATTTAAAAGCTTTTTATGATACAATATTGAAAGATCAAACTTTCTCTACGAAAACAACCGTCGAATCCTATTATGTAAACAACTGGTCTTACAGCAGCAAATCAGTTTCCGTTTCTCTGAAAGGGGACAAAAACAATCTTCTCTTAGAATACGCACCTGGAGATAGTGGAAAACTCAAATTTGTGGGATGCTCTTCTGAAAATGGAACAGAAAACTATTATGACTACTTTGGCATTCTACTCGATGCCGAGGCATACTGTTACTACGCAAACAAAGTATATTCATCCTTCACCTTCCTAAACGATGAAGAGAACCAAAGGGAAATGCCTCCATTTTTCCAAGAAAACGGAAGCGTCTCAACAGAAACTGCAGAAGTTTGGGAACGCCTTCAGAAGCTGTTACAGTCAGGCATGACCATTGAAAAGATTTCCTCATCCGGATTTTCTTACTCTTCCAGCCTCAAAAGTTTTTACACAACTTTGACTATTCGTGTAAAATCTCCAGAAGGGCAAGATGCAATCTTAGAACAGGAGATCAAAATCCCTTCTTTCACGAAAGCAGAAGGAGAACCAACTGTAATCGGAGATGGAATTTCTGAGGAATTCCGTAGCCTATTAGAGGAATTATTTTAATAACATGATACCAGGGTAAAAAGGTCTAAACCCACATGGGCCTACGAATATCTAGACTTTAACTCGTTACTCGCATAAAATATAGAGCGAACAGTAACACTGCTCGCTCTATTAATCAAAAAAATGTCTGTTCTTTTTCATGGGTACAGGAAGAATACACTAATTCTCCATTTCGATACACCGCCAAATCCTGTAGTTTCCCAACCACAAAACCATCTTCCGAATGGTCCACCAGCCACTGTTTTGTATCCTCATTCAATTCAAAAAACAGTGTCTTCTGAAGCGGTCCCAAAGAACAATGAGTAAAAAAGCTAAGTTCTGACTTCTCATAATATTTTTTTAATGCAATATACTCTTTTTCATTGAAACATTTATCTACCATTACCAAACCTTTCCTTATTCAGCACAAGTGCGATGAAATGAATCGTATTGCTAAGAAATCCAAGTGCACCAACTAAAAAAATCAACAATAAACTATATCCCAAATTTAATTCTTTCGTAGGAAGAAGGAAAATGATTAACAAAGTGAGCACTATGGATGCACCCCACATAATAGTAAGCGTCTTCTCAGATTTTTTGAATAATTGGTCACTGAGTTCTAAAGCACCTTTTAAGTTATCCTCAGCTGCATCGGCAAATTCGTCCGCGGTGAGCTTCTGGCCTGATAAAATTTCATTGATACTTATTCCATAAATATCTGAGAGCATTACCAGACATTCAGCCGGTGGAATATAATTTCCGTTCTCCCATCGTGACACGGTCTTATTTGTCACACCAATTTTTTCTCCAAGTTGCTCTTGAGTAAATCCTTTTTCCTTTCGAAGTTCTTTTAAGAATTTTCCCATCTTTACTGTATCCATATCAGATACCTCCTTTTCCTTTTTATTATCAAAGCGTACCTGATTATGCCTTGAAAGTCTTTACCACAGATGGAGAAACCCCCATTTTTAGAGGAATTCCCCATAAATAGCGACTGCTACAAATTATATTTTCGCACGGAAATACAAGATGTTATTGAAAAGAAATTAAGAATTTTTCACTATTTTTCATTATTATTCTCCGTTATTTTTGTCTGTAGCCTTCTAGGAAATCCGCCAAATGATGCATTGCTTCATCCAACACTTCAATTCGAGGCAGATATACAATTCGAAAATGATCCGGCTGTCCCCAGTTAAAGCCACCGCCATGTACCAGTAATACCTTCTTTTCTTTCAAGAAATCCAGGGCAAATTTTTCATCATTGGTAATGTTGAATTTCTTTGCGTCAATCTTAGGAAATGCGTAAAAAGCTGCCTTTGGCTTCACCACACTAATTCCAGGTATTTCATTCAAAGCCTTATAGATATACTCTCTCTGCTCATAAATTCTTCCACCTGGTACAATGTAGTTTTCCACACTCTGATGTCCCCCCAATGCCGTTTGCACAATAGACTGGGCCGGCACATTGGAACAAAGGCGCATATTGGACAGCATATTGATTCCCTCTATATAATCTTTTGCCATCTCTTTCTTTCCACTTAAGATCATCCAGCCAATTCGGAAACCTGCTATCATATGAGACTTGGACAATCCGCTAAAGGTGACACAGAAACAATCCGGTGCCAGAGACGCAATGGAAATGTGCTCCTCTCCATCCATAACCAGGCGATCATAAATCTCATCCGAAAAAATGATCAACTGATGTTCTCTCGCCACTTCTACAATCTGCTCCAACACTTCCTTTGGATACAATGCCCCTGTGGGATTGTTTGGATTGATAATCACGATAGCTTTTGTACGGTCTGTAATCTTCTTCTTAATGTCATCCAAATCCGGATACCACTCTGCCTCCTCATCACATATATAATGTACTACCTTTCCACCGGCTAAAGTAGCAGTGGCAGTCCACAATGGATAATCCGGTGCCGGAATCAGAATCTCATCTCCGTCATCCAACAATGCCTGCATGCACAAACTAATTAATTCGCTGACTCCGTTCCCTGTATAAATATCCCCAATCTCTACATTGGGAATATGCTTCAGCTGTGCGTACTGCATAATCGCTTTTCGAGCAGAGAACAATCCCTTGGAATCCGAATATCCTTCACACTCTGTCAATTGCTGACGCATATCAAAAATCACTTCCTCGGGCGTGCGGAACCCAAAAGGCGCAGGATTTCCAATATTCAACTTAAGGATATGCATTCCCATATCCTCCATACGATTAGCCTCATCCAGTACTGGTCCTCTCACATCATATAATACGTTATCTAACTTTGCCGACTTTGTAAATGTTCTCATAACTTCCTTCCCCTTTCTATGATTGTTTTCTATAGTTGCACGATGCACTTTCTCTTCCTGCGCATCCTTATTTTCTTTCTCACTACTTTGCACTTGCTGCTTTGAACTTTTTTCATTTATGGAACTTTTTCTTTCTTTTTCCACATCTTCTCCCTGCAGCCATAATTGATCCACCTGCAAAGCCTCTGCAAGCACTTTCATAATATCCATACGAGGCACATTTTTTCCATTGAGATACTGGCTCATATGACTTTTCCCTATTTTAATCCCATAGGGTTCCCCGATCTTTTCCGCTAGCCGGATCACATCCACCTGCTTTAATCCTCTCTCTTCCATAACCTCTCGCAAACGTTCTGAAAAAATTGCCATTCTACTGCACCTTCTTTCCGTTTTTATTTATTTCTATCTTTTGGTAACGGCATGAAACAAATGAATGTTACCGTTCACAGGTATGTGAACAGTAACGAATGAATTCTAATGGTCTTAGCCACTTTGTTCTAAGATATATTGGCAGCTCAACTCTTTTGCAAAAGTTCAAAATTCAAGCAACTGTCATGGCTACGATATGGTTTCTTTTTGAACATAAAGTTCACTCTTTTTTTAGTGTAATACTGCAAGTTCAATAATTCAAGCTGTTTTTCAGTTTTTCTAGTTCAATTTATTGAACTTATGTTACAGTTCACAGGCAATGTCATTTACTTAAGCTCTCAACCACAATATATGGGTTGGAATGTGAATACATCTGTAAAAAACTGTACGAAAGCCTCGGCACTTAATGAGCTGATGCTTTTCAGCGAGTTTAGTACCGCTAGGCTTGAGTCCAAGCGAGAGCGGGTTTTTGGAAGATGTGTTCGCAGGCCAATCCTTTCGTAAAAGTTCAATGCTTAAGTAAATGACATCGGTTCACAGGTATGTGAACTGTAACTGATTTGGGCAATACACAGCCTCCTTATATATTACTAAGAAAAAAACGCCTAAACAGAGGGCATTCTTCTCTCTGCTTAGGCGGCATTCAGATAACAAATCCATTCACGTTGTAACCGACTAGGCTTCCAAATATTTCTTTGTCTCTAAAATTTCATTTGCCTTATCCAACTGTTCTTTCGTTGGTGTCTCCACACCTTCTAACGCATATGGCAAACCTAGCTCTTTCCACTTAAATACACCTAATGTATGGTATGGCAATACTTCCACACGCTCCACAGTATCCAATGTTTCGATAAAATCATGAAGTTCCTTCAAATACTTCTCATCGGTAGTGATACCCGGAACTAATACATGACGGATCCACATAGTCTTTCCATTCTCAGATAAATATTTCGCCATCTCCAAAATATTTTCATTCTTCTGTCCGGTTAATTCTTCATGTTTGGCATTATCGATATGCTTAATATCCAACATAAACAAATCTACATATTTCATCAGTTCCTGGAATTTACTAAAGAAAGGCTCTTCCTTAGTAAACGGATTACCAGATGTATCAATTGTAACATGTACTCCCTGCTCCTTTGCTTTCTTACATAAATCCACTAAGAAATCAATCTGCAGTAAAGCTTCTCCACCACTAATTGTAATTCCACCGGTTTCTCTCCAGTATGGTTTATAACGAAGTGCGGTCTTTAATAATTCATCTGCTGTCTGCATTTTCACATCTTTTTGTGAAGCCCATGTATCCGGATTATGGCAATACTTACACCGCATTGCACACCCTTGCAAAAATATAATATAACGCACTCCCGGTCCATCTGCAGAACCGAAACTCTCCACTGAATGAATTGCACCTAAAATTTCACTCATGTTTCTTTCCTCCTATCCTTTTTTCTGTTTTATAACTAAACAGCAGTATTTGAATCAATCAATTGCACCATTTCAACAATTCGACTTCTTCCATTCAAACATTCCTGTTCAATTATAACCAATCTCAATTCCTTTTATACGACAAAAGGTGTTACCTAAGCAACACCTTTCATCATCTTATAATATCCGACCTCTCGGTCAACTAAATTCGATTTAGAAGTAATGTCCCAATCAAGTTGAAACATACCACACAGTTGTCTCGCTACCGGCGAAAATTAAAGTGACTTGTGGCAAGTTCTCTTGATAACGTCCATCTGCTGTTCCTTAGTTAAGTCGATGAACTTAACAGCGTATCCTGATACACGGATAGTAAAGTTAGCATACTCTTCCTTCTCTGGGTGCTCCATAGCATCCATTAACTTCTCAACACCGAATACGTTAACATTTAAGTGATGTGCTCCCTGATCGAAGTATCCATCCATTACGTTAACTAAGTTGTTGATCTGATCTGCTTCGTTGTTACCCAAAGCTGAAGGGTTGATTGTCTGAGTATTTGAAATACCATCCAATGCCCACTCGTAAGGAAGCTTTGTTAATGAGTTCAAAGAAGCAACTAAACCACTCTGCTCTGCACCGTATGAAGGGTTAGCTCCTGGTGACAATGGCTCTCCAGCCTTACGTCCGTTAGGTAAAGAACCTGTAGCCTTACCATAAACAACGTTAGATGTAATTGTAAGGATAGATGTAGTTGGCTCTGAATCTCTGTATGTGTGATGCTTCTCTAACTTATCCATGAATGTTCTTAATAACCATACACCGATCTCGTCAGCTCTGTCATCATCATTACCATATTTAGGGAATTCTCCTTCAACTTCGAAATCCTTAGCGATTCCGTTCTCGTCACGGATAACCTTAACCTTAGCATATTTAATAGCTGATAATGAATCGATAACATGTGAGAAACCAGCGATACCTGTAGCGAAAGTTCTCTGTAAGTTAGTGTCCATTAAAGCTAACTCTGCTGATTCATAGTAATATTTGTCATGCATATACTGGATAGCGTTCAATGTATTTACATACAATCCTACTAACCACTCTAACATAACATCGTATTTCTTCATTACTTCATCGTAATCTAAGTACTCAGAAGTAATTGGAGCGTAGTTAGGTCCTACCTGATCTCCACTCTTTTCATCCACACCACCATTGATAGCGTACAATAAACATTTAGCAAGGTTTGCTCTAGCTCCGAAGAACTGCATTTCCTTACCAGTCTTTGTAGCAGATACACAACAGCAGATTGCGTAATCATCGCCCCATACTGGCTTCATAGCGTCATCGTTCTCGTACTGGATTGATGATGTTGTAATAGAAATCTTAGCAGCATACTTCTTGAATCCTTCTGGTAATTTTGATGAATAGAATACTGTTAAGTTTGGCTCTGGAGCTGGTCCCATGTTCTCTAATGTGTGTAAGAAACGGAAGTCGTTCTTTGTAACCATTGAACGTCCGTCAGAACCGATACCTGCAACATCAAGTGTAGCCCATACTGGATCTCCAGAGAATAACTGGTTGTATGACTCGATACGAGCAAACTTAACCATTCTCAACTTCATAACGAAGTGGTCAACTAATTCCTGTGCCTCAGTCTCTGTGATAACACCGTTCTTCAAATCTCTTTCTACGTAGATATCTAAGAATGTAGAAACACGTCCTACTGACATAGCAGCACCGTTCTGA
Source organism: Lachnospiraceae bacterium (assembly GCA_045124315.1). GTDB lineage: Bacteria > Bacillota > Clostridia > Lachnospirales > Lachnospiraceae > CAG-411. Next base: position 6,677 of record JBGVLO010000086.1, on the reverse strand, counting down.
GTCTTGATAGCTGCTAAATATCCGAAGTATAACCACTGGAATGCTTCCTTTGCGTTCTTAGCTGGCTTAGAAATATCAAATCCGTACATCTCAGCCATAACCTTCATCTTCTTTAACTGTTTAATCTGCTCAGCAATCTCTTCTCTCAAACGGATCACATCGTCAGTCATAACACCACAACCAGTGTTAGCTAAGTCTTTCTGCTTCTCTTCAATCAAGAAGTCCATACCGTATAATGCAACTCTTCTGTAGTCACCTACGATACGTCCACGTCCATAAGTATCTGGAAGACCTGTTAAGATCTTGTTACGACGAGCAACTCTGATCTCTGGTGTATAGATTTCAAATACAGCATCACTATGTGTCTTGTGATACTCTGTAAAGATCTTGTGTAATTCTGGGTTTGGTGTATATCCATACATCTCACATGACTGCTCAGCCATTCTGATACCACCGTAAGGCATAAATGCACGCTTTAACGGCTTATCTGTCTGTAAACCAACAACCTGCTCTAAGTCCTTTAATGACTCATCGATATATCCTGGCTTATGAGATACGATTGAAGTTACGATATCAGTATCCATATCTAAAACTCCGCCCTTAGCTCTCTCTTCTTTCTGTAATTTTGATAAAGCACCCCATAATTTGTCAGTTGCTTCTGTTGGTCCAGCTAAGAAAGTTTCATCACCATCATATGGTGTGTAGTTGTTCTGGATAAAGTCTCTAACGTCGATCTGCTGTTTCCATTTTCTACCTGCAAAACCTTCCCATTCCTTGTTCTCTAACATTGTATAATTCCTCCTTTAGGTGAATTGGGTTATTGAGTAACAATTTCTCTTACATGCCGTTCTCAATGACCGTGTCCGAAGTGACACACAGAGATAAGATTCTCTCGCTCAACGGTCATGCTTCAAGACTATATAAATTAGCCCAGAATTTGAATTAATGCTAGAAATTCAATCCTGTGAAACACAGTTTCAAATCTCTTTGCTTAAGCTAAATATAACATTTTTTCAGATTGTATACAATGGTATTATTGACAAAAATTCTCAATAACTCTTTGTGCATGTTTTTCTTTAGATACAATTTATATCTCTGTTTTTTTATGTAAATTTTATTTAAATTCTTTGTAATCTCTTTGTTAAAATACCACCTCTATCAACGACTATACGAACTGAAAATTTACGTATTCTTTACATGCATAAACGATCAATTTTCCTTACTCTGTGTATCATCCACATTCATCTCAATTTCACTTTCTGTACTATATACAGCCGATTTCCTCGCACTAAACAGAAATACTCCCAATATGACTATTATAATATATACAATTACGATACCGAGTAATGAAAACCCTATACCTTTCCATATCTTTTTGCTTCTATTATTTTTTATAGCCATCTGCTCACTAATCTTAGCAAGTTGCTCCGCAACCTCGTTCCTGTTTTCTTCTGATGTACTGTCAGCACCCAACAGTTCACTTACACTTACTTCTAACACATCTGCAATGCGACTCAAAGCATCTGCATCTGGAACAGATAACCCTTTCTCCCACTTGCTAACAGTTTGTCTTACAACACCAATCTTTATTGCTAATTCTTCCTGTGTAAAACCTCTTTCTTTTCTGATTGCTTTTAAAATATCACGAAACATCTTTGTGACCTCCTTTGATTTTGATAAGTTAAATCTATATTATTAAAACAAAAAACAGCCGTTGCATCAAGCAACGCATATTAACATTGGCTAATTTACTAGCCTTTACGCAATATATAGTTTCATTCCTGATTCCGATACATAAATCCATACATTGAAATCACACACAGAAAAAGCTGACACTATCTGCATTAATTTCATTGCAGAAGTCATCAGCTTTCATAAACAGTCAGAAGTCTAACACGTCCTATTTAATATCGCAAGAGAAATCATTTTACTCATCAAATAATTTTACCAGCAAACTTCCTAACACAACCCCATCTGCTCCAAGACACCTTTTAATACCTCTGCAGATTCTTGCAAAGCGCTTACTTCCTGTTCATTTAGTGATACCGGTACTTTTGTTTCCAAACCATTTTTTCCTATAACAGCAGGAATACTCAAAACTACATCCTCAATCCCATACTCTCCATGCATCATAGAAGAAACTGGCGTAATGCATTTTTCATCTCCGAGAATTCCCTCACAAATCCGTTTTACTGCCATTGCAATTCCAAAATAAGTAGCCTGTTTTTTATCAATAATTTCATACGCACTGTTCTTTACTTTCTTTGCAATCTCTTTTGTAACCTCTTCGAGTCGGAACTGCCCTCGCATTTCACAGAATTTTTCCAAGGAAATCCCTGATACATTGGCACTGCTCCATGCTGCAATTTCGCTGTCTCCATGTTCCCCCATAATGAAAACATGTACACTTTTGCTGTCTACCTGCAAATGCTTCCCCAGCTCCATTTTTAATCGTGCAGTATCTAAAACGGTTCCCGAACCGATCACACGGTTTTCCGTATATCCAGAAAGTTTCAGTGTAACATAAGTAAGAATATCTACCGGATTTGCCACCACAAGCAGTATGCCCTTACAATTATTTGCAACAATTTCCGGTATAATGCTCTGAAATATTTTTACATTTTTTTGTACCAGCTCCAATCTGGTTTCATCCGGCTTTTGATTTGCACCTGCTGTGATGATGATAATAGCCGCATCTGCCAAATCTGCATATGTGCCCGCATAAATCTTCATCTCTCTGGAAAATGGTATCCCATGACTAATATCCATCGCTTCCCCTTCCGCCTTATCTTTGTCCACATCCAACAATACAATTTCAGAAAACATTCCACTCATCATCAATGTGTAAGCGCAAGTGGCCCCTACAAATCCACATCCAATTATTCCCACTTTACGAACATTTACTGTTTCACACTCTTCCATATTAAATATGCCCCTTCCAAATATAATTTGTTTTTTAATTATTGTTTCCTGTTTTTTTTCGTTCTATTCTTTTGAGGCTTCTGAACAAAGTGGACAAGTCCACTTCAACTCCCTGTATCTCTCACTCATGATGGACTTACTCCACTTTGCGTACCAGACGACTGAATTGGTATTAATTTCTAGGTTATATCCCCAGGATATTTCACATTTTCATCACATTCTCCGGCTATAATATTGCTATGGTTTATAAAAAATAAGCCATCATACTTTTTTCATTTTTTCATTTTTCATAATTGTTCACAGGGAATGTCCCATGAACGAAAATCGTGTTTGAAACAGGAGCAACCCCTTTTCTACTACAAGAAGGGGTTGCTCCTGTTTTATTTTGTGCTAAAATGATACCAGGTTCAAAAGGTCTGAACCCACATGAGCTTGCATGGATGTGGTGGAATGTCCTTAGCCCCCCAGCATCATACTATTCAAAAATATACAAAAGAAAGGCTTATAATAATGCAATCACTATTTTCTAACTTTTATTCCTTTATAAAAAAAGAAACGGTTTTGACAATTGCTATGCTTCTTGCCATATGCACCTGCTTTCTCGTTCCACCTTCCATCGATTATCTGTCCTACATTGACTGGAGAGTACTGGGAATCCTTTTTAGTCTCATGTTAGTTATGGACGGGTTTCAGCGCACCGGCCTGTTTCAAAATATTGGCCAAACTTTGTTGCAACGCACACACAATACAAAACAGTTGACATTTGTCTTAGTGTTTTTATGCTTCTTTTTTAGTATGCTCATCACAAATGATGTGGCGCTCATTACTTTTGTTCCTTTTTCCATTCTTACGCTTCGTATGTGCAAACAGGAACAGCAAATTCTCCTTGTGGTAGTACTACAGACCATCGCCGCAAACCTTGGCAGTATGCTTACACCAATTGGCAATCCGCAAAACTTGTATTTGTTTCATATGCTTTCCTGCTCTCCATTGGAATTTATGGAAATCTTATTTCCTTACACCTGCATTTCTGGTGTGCTACTGATTTTCTGTCTGCTTTTTCAGAAGAAAAAAACAACCCCTAGTGACTGCCAGGCATCTCAAGAAGTCACGCCACTAAGTCGTTCCTCTATGGAAGTTAAAGAAGTACCTGCCTTCACTGATTTTGAAAATACTCACAACACTGGAAAATGCAACTTTCACACACCACTTTCCAGAATTTCCAATACCAAAAAAAATATAGGATATTTCTTCCTATTTACATTGAATCTGTGCGTAGTATTTCACCTATTGCCTTTTTCCTATGCACTGGTATTGACATTGGTTGTTACTTTTTTACTGGCACCAATTACCCTAGTGAGTGTGGACTACGCCTTATTACTAACTTTTATCAGCTTCTTCGTATTTATCGGAAATCTGCAACAGGTACCGGAAATCCACCAATGGTTATCACAGGTAGTCGAATCCAACACCTTCTTGTGCGGTCTTTTGGCAAGCCAATGTATCAGTAACGTTCCTGCCGCCCTTTTGCTTTCCGGCTTCACAAGGGACCTGACCACTTTACTAATCAGTGTAAATCTTGGTGGTCTTGGCACATTGATTGCCTCCATGGCCAGCCTGATTTCATACAAATACTTTGCAAAGGCTTATCCAAACCAAAAAGGGAAATACTTTCTAATATTTACGATTTTCAACCTACTATTTTTGCTGGTACTGGTTTTGTTCTGGTGGTTTCAGTACTATTAAACTTATATAAGAAGAGGCTGTCGCACTAAGAAACTTTCTACAGGATATAGATATGTGTTTGTTGATTATTACTATATCTTGTATTTTTTTTCATGCGACAGCCTCCTATGTTAATTGCTTCAAAAGACTATTTAGTTCATATTCTTCAAAAACTTTTCTCACCTCATCTTTGGAAACTGCAAATGCAAAATCCTCAAGATTCTCCTGGATTTCAATATCATCTTTCATCTGCGCCAGCTTTTCACTTAAGAACACAGCTTCCCTTCCGGCTTTCAGTTTATTGATCGGATTTTGTTTGATTCCAAATGTTTTCCAGACAGCCGCCAATGCTTTCTCCTTCTTTGCGTCCCCCTGGCATTGATCGATTTCTGCATAAATGGCTTCCAGTGAACCGTAAGCATTAATGAGAGGTGCCGCCGCAGAAGAAACCCCTTTACAGCCAGGAATTCCATCACCCGGATCTCCCTGAATCGCCAGAAGTTTCACAATATCTTCCGGATATACGCCTTCTTCCTGACGCACAATTTCCCTTGTATACTCAAACACATTGGCAGGCAGGTTCTCATATACTTTTTTCCCAAAAATACCATAGGTATCCATTAACTGGTCCCTCTTCTTCTTATCTACCTGACGCCACATTCTTGTATGCTCACTGACCAACTGAAAATAGTCGTGATCCTTTGTCATTACATAAGTTTGTAAGTCCGGCCCCCCGAACTTACGAACTAAAGTAGCCGCAAAATCATCCGCCTCATAATTGGAATCCATCAGGACTTTACACCCAATCCGTTCTAGTATCTGCTCCATGGCAATAAACTGTTCCTTCAAAGGCTCCGGAGTTTCCTTTCGATTGGCTTTGTAAAAATCTGCCCCTAACTCAGTTCTACGAAAAGTATCCCTAGAAGTATCAAATACAAAAGCAAGATAATCCGGTTTTACCTTCTTATACATGGCTAACAATGTACGAAACATTGTAAAAATTCCGTTGGTATATCTTCCATCCGAAGTCTGCAAAATAGAAGAATACAATTCTTTTTTCTTTTCTTCGTCCTTCTCAAATAAAATGCTTTTCGGAAGGTTTCCATAATATGATGTACTTAACATGGAAGAACCATCTATAATTATAAACTTCTTCATTTCGAAGTCTCCTTTCACCCTGTCCCGACTAAGATTTTTATATTAGGTAACCATTTCTCATTTAGAGTATCAAAAGGTCACTTTTTAAATTGCTGTTATAAAATATAGGCCTTTGACACTCTAATTTTACAAAGATAGGAACCGCATCTGTAGTGCCATCTCATCTTCGAATCTTCCTCGAAATGCTGTGGTTACGGTCTTGCTGTTCACTTTTTTGATTCCTCTTGCAGTCATACAACTATGACATCCTTCGATTTTCACAGCTACATCCTTGGAGCCTGTGACCATCTCCATGATTTCCGCAAGATCGGTTCCTATGCGCTCCTGTAACTGTAGACGTTTTCCAACCATATCTGCAATTCTTGCAATCTTACTAAGTCCTATGACCTTACCCTGAGGAATGTATGCTACACTTACCTTCATGTCATACATCAATGCCATGTGATGTTCACAGTAACTGAATATATCAATATCCTTAACAATAACCATATCTTCGCTTGTTGTCTCAATATCCTGTTCAAATGTTTTATCAAACATTTGAGCAATCTCCTCGTTGGTATAACACATTCCTTCAAATACTTCTTCATACATTCTCGCTACTCGAACCGGAGTATCCTTTAGTCCTTCTCTCTCCGGATCATCACCAAGTGCCTCCAGAATTCCACGAATGTGATGTTCGATTGCTTCTCGATCTATTTTCTTAGCCATGCTTTCATCTCCAATCTATCTGTTTTTCTGTATATTCACATAGTGCTGGTAGAACCTTGCACTCCGCTGCAAGGTTCTACCAGCACCGCCGTAAGGCGTGTGCATCATCGTTTACGAAACACCCATGGAATATATTTATGGTGTTGACTTAATTTACAAGACAT
>JBGVLO010000085.1:0-2231 GCA_045124315.1 Lachnospiraceae bacterium | reverse complement strand
GTAAGCTGTGATATTGCAGCATGATGGTATTGTAATACTGTAGTATTGTGATATTATAGTATTGTGATATTGTAAGATTTCAGCTTGCAGAGGCTGCTGTCAGGATGATTGTTCATCCGGCAGCAGCCTTTTTTGCATGTGCAGATAGTCTTTGGCAGGCATTGAGTGTATAATATACGCATAATGTATAAGGGCTTTTAAATTTTGACTAAAAAAGCGTATTGTACTTGACTCTCACATTGTGTCAGGGATTAATATAGTGGTGAGCTCAACAAGAAACATCCATGTTTGGAATATGCTGGGAGAGTGCCAGCCCCCATTAGTTCCGGCTGTTCCCTGCCTGGCATCAGCTCAGTTCCTGGACATGGAATACAAGGAAGAAAATGTGGAAGTTATGATATCCATGAATGTCAAGGGGACATATCAGGACACGGAGCATGTAAAATTTAAAACACTTCCGGCAGTCAGGGTGGCAAGCTGTATCATGAAGGGTGGCTATGAGCAGATGAATGATGTTACAGCTACAGTAATTTCCTGGATTAAAGCAAATGGTTACACCGTTTCAGGCCCCATGTTCAACATTTATCATGTGAGCCCTGCCCAGACCCAGAACCCGGAGGAGTATGTAACAGAAGTGTGCTTTCCGATAGAATAATCAGTATCTTCCCATGGGATTGCAAGTAAAATATGCTCTGCTGTGGAAGTGATTTCTGAAGCTGTGCATTTGTCTGGCTGTTGCGGGGTGCTTTTCGCATCCTGCAGCAGCCTTTTTATATGGCGATAATTTTACAAGCGCAATACAGGATTTTTGCTAAAAACGTGGTATATGGTATAATAGTAATTAATTTGGTGGAAAGCAGGTGAGGGGAGCAATGTCATCGGGAAAGGAATATTTGGATTTTATTTTGGAGCAGCTTTCTGAGGCGGAGGATGTAAGTTATCGCGCCATGATGGGGGAGTATATTTTATACTACAAAGGTAAGATTTTAGGTGGAATTTACGATGACCGTTTTCTGGTGAAACCGGTGAAGGCGGCTGTTGCTTACATGAAAGATATTGAATACGCCGTCCCTTATGAAGGGGCAAAGGAAATGCTGCTGGTGGATAATGTTGATAATAAAGCTTATTTGAAGGGCTTGCTGGAGGCAATGTATCATGATCTGCCTGTGCCTAAGAGGAAAAAATAGGTATGTAAATGTATTATGATAACTGTATATGTGATGAGTAGTTGATTATCAGGACAGGAAACATATATCAGTATAATTATAGCTGAATAAGAAAATAATCACAGAATAGATTATTTAGTTGCTGTTGGTGTTTTTGAAAGTATTTACGAAAATTATTGTGAGGGGACATAGATGGGATGTGGGTTTATGATAGAAAAATTTTTAGTGTCTTCTTTAGAAGATTATATAAAAATAATAGAGATATTTTCTCCTAATTATTCCTTATCTAGAGGGCAGGAAAGAGATTTTCAATTGCTACCATCTGCACTAAGGTGTGATGCAAGTGGATTCCGTCTTTACAGTAAATCTACTATACAGTCATTTATTGAAGATTTTAAGTCAAATTCACAGCTATATATTGAAGATGCTTCTTCGTATAATGAAAATGATTGGGTGATACATGCACAGCACTTCGGAGTTCCAACATACCTTTTAGATTTTACATACTCCCATTTGGTTTCACTCATGTTTGCTCTTGAAAAAGCATTTGATTACGGTGAAGATGATGAAGAGAATTGTGTAGTATGGTTGATGGATCCAAAAACAATGAATCTATTAAATATTAATAGAAAAGAAATTATAAATTTGTCTGGGGAGACAGCAGATTGTATAAATGAGTATCAGAAACCTTTTGTTGTTAGTTCTCGAAAGAATAATGCAAGAATGATGGCGCAAGATGGTTTATTCGTATATTTTCAAGATAAAGTAGAAGCTTTAGAAAATGTTGATGGGGCAGAAAAATTTTTGAAAAAGATAGAAATTCCGCATGTGAATGCAAAATCAGTGTTAAGTACCTTATACACACTTGGGATGAGATTTAGTCATATTTATCCTGAATTACCATCAGTGTCAAAAGATATTATACTAAAAAATAGAGTTTCAGAGTTTTATCGGCAGGAGGAAAAAAATGAATAATAAAAGTTTTACTGTGAAGCCAACTAATCTAGATCAGACTATAAAAACTATTATTGAATCAATTGATAAGGGATATGAGTTACAGAATAT
>JBGVLO010000084.1:0-2259 GCA_045124315.1 Lachnospiraceae bacterium | reverse complement strand
CCGGAATCGTTACAATTTATTGTCTTTGCTGATGAGGTTCATGTCCCCCCCTTTGCCCAGTTTCTCATCCTGGACTTTTGCATTGACGGCCTTCGACTGGCAGCCCTTAACACTCCCAGCATGTTAAGTACACCACTCAGTGTGGTTGCAGGTATCGTACTGGGCGACTTTACCGTCAGTTCGGGCTGGTTTAATGCAGAATGTATGCTGTATATGGCATTCGTTGCTATTGCAACCTACTCACAGGCAAGCTTCGAACTGGGATATGCCCTAAAATTTATGCGAATTATTTTATTGATCCTTGTACAACTGTTTGGCCTATACGGTTACATTGGCGGCATCCTGTTCGTAATCACGCTGATCTGCACCAACAAAACCCTGTCAGGCAAAAGTTATCTCTATCCATTGATTCCATTTCGCTGGAAGGCGCTTTTGCGTAATTTCTTCCGGGTGAGCCTGCCTACTAGTGAAAAAAAATGAGAAAATTACGGCTATAGCATGATTACTCAAACTTCGCACATAGATTTTAGCTATGCACCTTGAAAATTCAATATCTGGCAGTTATTCAGTTGTCAATGTTCTACATTTTATTCTGCTTGCAGTTTTGATTTTAATAAAGTAGGAATAGCATCCATAAATGCATCTACTAATGAATTGATTTTGTCATCTTCCATATCAAGATTATCTGCAAGCAGTTCCCTGAACATTTGAAGCAATAAATGAAAAGCCTGTATCCATGTTATGTCAGCCATTTCATCAGAAAAGTATAAAAAGAGTTCACCAAGAGACCGTTCATCGTTTGACTCACGGCTTTCAATGGATAACATCATATATCTGGTAAAGACAACTGCTGTATGCGCTGTCATTGCATCATATGAGATGGATCTGCATTCTTTGCTCAGGTGCAGATAACTTTTGCATACCTTAAAGAAGACTTCGATATCCCATCGTTTTCCATAGATGCGGATGATCTCATTTTCGTCTAATTCAGTGTCTGTTGAAATGATGCATAGATATTCTTTTCGTTTGTTACGGTTACGGACATAGACTACTTTTGCCGGAATGGTTTTTCCATCTTTTACGACCTCAACCATAACAGATAAAAGATATTTGGAACGACCTCTTCGCTTTTTGTTTTTGTTGTAGATAGATATTAGGGACATGTCTTCTCCATTGTAACGAAAAAACATTTTTGGTGTTTTCTTAACCATGGAAATGACATCATACCCGATTTCTTTTACAGCATGGATGGAACTTGGAGAAGAAAACCAACTGTCAAAAAGAACATATCTTGCTGGAATGGAAGCCTTTTTCGCTTGCTTTAGCAATTCCAGCATTACAGAAGTTCCCTTTTGCATAGACATCTGACGGCGTTTATGTCCAGCGGTTCTCTTATCGACTGTATCAGCATCATTTATTCGATTCTTTTTATTCTCAGTTGAAAGAAGTACACCATTGACTGGAAGGAAAGTACTTCCATCTGACCAGCCCAATGTAAGCATGCGAAAACCAAATTTGTAGGCATGTTTCGCATGATCAAATACTTTTGCAAGCAGTTCGACTTTTTTAGAACGATTTCTTTCAAACATAGAATCGTCGATAATCAAAACATTGACACGGTCTTCAGAATTCAATGGAACAACAGCTTCATTGATAATTCTACTTGAAAGAATGGTCGTGAAACGGATCCAGTTGATCTGAATCATTTTCATAAAGCGGTAAACAGTATCCTTTGCAAAAGCTGGAGTATTTCTTCCGGTAATAAGATTCATGTACATGCTTCTGTTGGAAAAGATCAACAGAAACAGATATTGAAATATTTCCATGACCGAAATGCCTTTCTTCTTATAGGCATTGGCACTCTTTAGTGCGGAAGAAACGTGAAATCTGGTAAAAAATTTTCTAATAGATTTAGAAATTTGGTTATCATTTTGGTTGTCTTGTGTTATACTTTTATTCATAGCATGAGCCTCTGGTTTTTAATTGTTTTTGGTACAACTCAATTATACCAAACCAGACGGTTTCATGCTATTATTTTGCCGGTAAATATTGAATTTTCAAGGTGCATAGGCACTTATTTAAGTGCGAAGTTTGAGTATATTATAAAAAAGAGGATCACAAGAAGAATTGGAAGACTATAAAGAGATTATTGATGATATGAGAGAAAGTCAGTTTTTAAAACGAATGTGGGAAAGGTATCAGGAAGAGAATACATATAGTGCAGATATTGGTTATACAGATGTGTTGGATACGGTTTTG
>JBGVLO010000083.1:0-2078 GCA_045124315.1 Lachnospiraceae bacterium | reverse complement strand
TTATGTTTCTCGTTTCATATATCGGCACTTTTTTTGCCTTTTTCGGGCAAAAGGAACGAAACCCTATCTGAACGGGAATGAAATCCTTAGCTGATAAAAAATGGCGTCTATTTCCACACTCACTCCCTTGAAAATAAACGCCATCCTTAGCTGATAATTATATCGCCAACTTATTCAATTTTTCAAACCCTAAAGGAACGAAACCCTATCTGAATGGGAACGAAAACCTTTAATTATTCAAATATCCCTGCTTCAATTCTTCATCCGACCAGACTCTTTCATAAGAACCGCCAAGTTCATCAATAATATTGCCCCAAGTACTAAACTCACCTATTTTTTCCATACGACTTCTGTTTTCTTCCAGCCATTTCCATAACATTTCCCATGTATCTCCAGTTAACTTAGCACTCCAATTTTTCTTATAATTAAAATTATCATGATAAGAAATACTATCGTATCGAATATTTACAAAACCTGTTGTCGTCCGTTCCTGCATTCCGCAGATTTCAAAAGAAGCATAAATTCTGCCAGCTTCCTGACTTGTTACTAAGTTCGGATAACGAGTATAGTATTCCTCAGCCAAAGCATTGTATGTTGCCTCGTCGGCTGCATTTCTAAGGAGAACCTTACCGCCTCTGCCTTCATCCCCCGGTCTCATCACATACTGGATTCCGGTTCCTGCATGAGTTCCGATATAATAACCCTCTAACTCGACCTCCGGAATATCCTCAACGCCTATGGCTTCTGCCAATCCGTTCTCCAGTTCTGCATCCACAGGAATGGCATCATACCATGCACCACCATAACCTCCCATTTCACTGATTAGCACTCTCGTTCCTGTCTGTTCGTCTACTTTGATTTTTAAATCATCAACAGAGAACACTGCTACGCTTTGTCCATTTTTCAAAATTCTCATGCCGCCTGAACCAATTTCCGGTTCGGGAACAAACTTATAATTTGGAGTTTCGTGCTCCTTGAAATTAGACACTTTTATTTCTGAATTTTGTGTTTCAAAAAGTTTTGATACAATATCTGTTTCATTTACATTATCTGTTGAATTTGATGTTGTTTCTTTTACAGCTTCTGCAAATCGCTTTTCATGTTCCTCACGCATTGCTTCTCGCATTTCTTCTGTAATATCATCTACTTCCGCAAGCAGCTTATCCCATTCTTTTTCTGTGAAAGAACTTCCACCTATCTGAAAAGACTCCTCTGTATCGCCATTTTTCACTTTTTCATAGATTTCATTTTTTCTCTCACTAAGTATCTTCTGATAATCTGTATTTTCATCATCAGAAGATGTATCACTCCACTTTTTCAAGTTTTCAATTATTTTTTCACATTCTAATCCCTGATTATATGTTTGTGGGATACTAAAAAATGTTTCTTTTGCATTGCCAAGTATGCCAATCCAATCACGCTCCACCGTCCATGCAGCATTTTCATCATAAATACCGCTACAATAGCCATTGTATTCTGCCTGTGACGAATACGCTGTCATCTTGTTAAAAGACTTCATACCCGTATTATTGGTAAGTCCTTTGTCATCCATATAAGACATCAACGCAAACATTTCCATTTTCGTTGCATTATTAGGATCAACATCTTTCACACGCACCTCATAATCTCCTACCTTAACAATCGGATCTTGTTCCGTAGAAGAATCTGCATACATAGCAATATACCCCACATTGCCAACAGCAGTAAGACCTATTCTTTTCCCATTATCAGAGGATTCAGAAAGTGATGTTGCACTACCCATACTCGCAAAATCATCAACTGAAGTTTTCCCTCTGGTGGCTCGTCCTCTGTTTGGTACATCATAATTTTGTGCATAAAACGAACCTACACCGTTGATACCCATATTACTCCTTTCTGCAACCCATCTGTCAGTCAGAGTTGCACCACTTCCCGAAAGGTCCAAGTGGTTTATATTTTATTATAAAAACAGCGTCTATTTTCACATTCAATCCCTTGAAAACAGACGCCATCCTTAGCTTATAATAGTTATCGGCAAATATTTATTTTTCTTAACCTTATGGAACGAAACACTATCCGAAAAGGAACGAAACCTGAAA
>JBGVLO010000082.1:0-2828 GCA_045124315.1 Lachnospiraceae bacterium | reverse complement strand
AAAAGCAGGTCTTACCACTCCCCGGACTGAATGAATGGTGCTATATCCCCTACCATCTGCCTGAAGCTTAATCAACCACGCCTTTGCATCTGATAGTTTTACCTTATCAATCCTTTTGGCACCAAATTCCTCTTTCTTAATTATGTTGATAACAAAGTTATAATTCGCTTCTGTATTATGACGAACACCTGTCTTTTGACCTATATACTTCTTTACTAACTCAAGAACTGTCAAATTGTCACCATAGGAAGTAATACCATCATATATATCTTTTAAGATGGCTTTTTCTTTCTCTCTAAGCGACTGACAAGGTCTTCTCCCTGCAGGAAGTGGATCTGTCGATTCTAGCTTCCAACTGTAAAGGAATTTCTGCTTTCCAAAGCAATCTGTATAAACAAATGCATATCTTCCATCCGCTCGCTGGCTTTCTCCGTTTCGTAAAATACGTCCTTTCTTATCACGTCTTTTCTGATTGCGATTTCTTTCACTCAAACGTCTTCGCTCCTTTCTACGAAGAAGCCCTAGCACGACAATCATATTATATCATACCAGGGCGACATTTACCACTTTAAAGTGGTAAAGTTCTATATTTCTTTTATTACTACAAGGAAGTTGTCTGATTAAGGAATTCCTCAAATTTATGTCGATTTATCAACGATTTATTCCCCACCTGAACAGTAAAGCAATAATCAGAATCAACGTTCTCAGAAATTAGCATCCTTATCTTCTTTTCTCCAATCCCAAAATACAGAACAGCCTCGTCAACTGTTAGCATATATTTCTTCCATATTGGAACCATCTTTCCTTTCACTTTTGCCTCTGTATTATCTATTTTCAACACCTCCATCTTTCTCATAATAGGCAACACTTTATCTGCCCATGACAAACAGGAACCCATGCTCCTATCTCTCATCAGCAGACAACAAAAAATCCATACAGGTGGCAGGTCATTACTCTGCCCACATCGGTCTTGCACCGTCATTCAAATTGACCGGATCTCTCCGGAAGTATCATTATCACGAATATGCTTCATCGCCCTGTGCAACGGCTACACATTTTGCCAAATTCTTCTCGCTCCATACCTTTGCTTCAATGTAGTGTTTCAACATTCCCTCACGTTCACTCAAAAAGAGCAGGTATCTCTTGGCGAACCTGCCTAGTGGCTCCGCATATCCTCACGTCCTGTATGCAATCAATATTCAGTTGTCAAGGTACATGGTGCATACGCACCGATCAGCGAATGGAAAGGGACACCGCTGACCGCCTGCTATGCAACTTCAAAAGCCAATATTTTCGTAATTAGCTTTGTTTCTAATCTGCGACGTAAAGTTTCATCAACACAGTAATGCGGATTCCCGCACTCATCATAGAGCATTCTTGTAGACAGAGCTGCAATATACCCCTCATAATGTTTCAAAACCTCATTGATTGCTTCCACATCGCCGGAAGCTGCTGCCGCAATGATATGGTAAGGCAGCAACTTTGAACATTTACTTGATTTCTCCATTCCTGATTCCCTCCATAATCTTTTTTAATGCCTGGAGTGAGCTTACCCGGTGATGATGAATGGTACTTCTGACAAGATTCATGTGCTTTGCGATCTCCGTATCTGTCATATCCAGAAAAAAAGACAGCAAAATAACATTCCGCTTCTTTTCTGGCAGATACTTCAATGCTTCACTGATCAGCTCGTCCTTTACCTCAATATCATAATCAAGGACACGAAATACCTCTGATTCTGCTATGTAATCATCCTCAGTATTCAACCGACTCAACTCCTCCTGCGTTAGTTCCGAGAAAGAAACTTCATGCTTTTGCCGATAGCTTCTTGCCCGTTCATAGTCAATCATTTCATTCTTTAACAGGGTTTTACAAAAGCTGTCAAACTGTTTCCTTATTCTTAACTGCTTTTCGGAAGAAGATTGCTCCATAAGAGTTCACCTCCTTCCGCACCCATTTGGAACAGAGTGAAATATCTCCCTTTCACTCCGTAGCACGAATGGAAATATGAACAGCGTCGAAAAATCGACAACTTTTTGAAAATAATTTTATGTATATAAAAAACGCCCTTGCAGGTACATACCCACAGGACGTTTCCTATATCCGATATTAAATTTTTACCACACAGCACAAGTGCGTATAGTGCACTTTTCATGATATACTTTGTCGCATCTACGAAGATGCGACCTATAAAATTACCTTTCCACGCAAAATGCCGGACAGGTTCCTAATAACATAAAAATATCCTCTAAACTGTTCAGAACACATAACTCTCCCAAACATATTCAAAGGACAAAACAACGTGAAAAAACCTTTGAATACTGCGTTTTTTTATATGCAATATCCAAAGTTCCTATATTCTATTAGTGCATTATACCCCTTTATCAAAGTGAATTATTAGTGCATTTCCAAACCAAAACGTGCACTATACACTATACATGGAGGTGCATATATGGCTAAATCTAAGAAAATTGATAAAGACATGGGTTTTCGTCTTAAAAAGGCTAGACTGGATCAAAAGCTGACATACGATGAGTTATCAGAAATGTCCGGTGTTTCCTCAAGGTATATCAAGGAAATTGAAAATCATGGCAATATTCCGAGCCTTGAGAAATTGGGGCAACTGATTCGTGCATTACATATCTCCGCTGATCCTTTCTTTTATCCGGCAGCTCCAACCGACAATTTGGATTATCAAAGGCTGCTGGTCTATCTCTCACAATGTACGGAAGAACAGATAACGACGATTCTTGCCATTGTGGAAGCCTATCTTCGGACATATAACAAACCCACAAATTAGAATAACAGAAAGATTTTGATTTTAACTT
>JBGVLO010000081.1:0-1595 GCA_045124315.1 Lachnospiraceae bacterium | reverse complement strand
AACCATAGAAAATGCCTTAAACCACGTTGATGCTGGTAATTTGGTTGTGTTTGTAAAAGCTCAGGATTTATCAGAGGATTTATTGGACAAAGTGAAGGCACACGAATTAGTGGAAAAGGTTGTGGTTTATCCGGCAGTTATTTCCGATCGGGCAGAAATCGGGGAAAAGACAGATGGAAACTGATGTTGTACAATAAAAATTGACATCCCGTTCTCAAGGATTTTGATATATAATCTATAAGAGAATAGGAGAGATTGATATGGCACAAAAAAGAATTACAAAATCATATGATCAAGAGTTTAAATCACAGGCAGTTAAACTTGCACAAGAAATAGGAGGTCACAAAGCCGCAACTGAATTAGGAGTTCCTTCTGGTACTATTTATGCTTGGATAAAAGCCTTCAAAGAAGGACGTTTGGCAGCAAAAGATGCTTCACATACTCCCAATAATGCATTAACTCTTAACGAAGAGCTAATTGAACTCAGAAAACGTGTCAGAGAACAAGATAAGGAAATTCGTCGCCTTAAAGAAGAAAATGAATTTTTAGAGGAAGCCAGTGCTTTTTTCGCAGCCAGCCGTCGGAAGTCAACAAGAAACAAAGACTAATGTTTATTGCTATCAAAACGGAAGACGGCAGAAACAAAGGAAAAATTGCCTTTTACTGCAAGGCTTTAGGTGTTACGAGACAGGGATTCTATCACTATCTGAAAACGAAAGACCTCCCATGGAAATATCAGGCACTTGCAGATGCAATGATAGATATTTGTGCTGAAGATGAATGTAATGATACTTATGGAAGAATTCGTATGCATCAGGCATTACAATTAAAGCAACCTGAAGGAGTCAAAATTCCAAGTGAACGTACAGTTTACCGAGTTATGGAAGAAATCGGAATTAGCCATAGACCAAAGCGTAAACCAAATGGAATCACAAAGGCGGATAAAGAGGCACGAAAATCGGACGACTTAATAAAAAGGGATTTTAAAGCAAGCAAACCCCTGGAAAAATGTGTTACTGATATGACAGAAATCAAGACATTGGATGGTAAGCTCTATATATCAGCCATATTTGATTGTTTTGATCTTGCAGTTCTTGGATTGGCAATGGATACGAATATGAAAGCAACCTTATGTGAAAAAACACTGGAAAATGCATATAAAGCATATCCGGACATTCGTGGAAGCATCCTTCATTCTGACAGAGGAACACAATATACTAGCGAACTCTATCGTAAAGCAATAAAAAAATATGGTATTAAACAGAGTATGAATAGTGCCGGTGGTAGATGTCATGATAATGCACGATGTGAAAGTATGTGGGCAAGGTTTAAAGAAGAATTATTATATGGTAGATATGATACTTCTAAAATGAAAGTAGAAGAAGTAAGGACACTTGTCTGGAGATATTTTATTAGTTATTGGAATAATCGAAGAATCTGTTCTGCAAATGGTGGATTACCGCCAGTAATCAAGAGGCAACAATACTATGCCTCTTTACAGGATGTAGCGTAGCTCAAACATCCTTGAGAAAAAAGTGTAAAGAGATATTGACAATATCACCGAGAAGGTTAAGTGATGAATGCAGGGAGCATAA
>JBGVLO010000080.1:0-3327 GCA_045124315.1 Lachnospiraceae bacterium | reverse complement strand
GTGGACTCTTCCAATGCCGCATCATACTCTTCCTTCATTCCTTCCATCGTCATAACCAGTCTGACCATATCCGGCTTAACTGACAAATTTCCTTTACCTGTTACTCTGATTGTTCGTTCCATAGCAATTCCTCCTAATCTTATTACCATTTTTCTGTAAATTCCTTTAATATAAAACCTAAAAGCTCCTTCGTTAATCGCACATATTTTCCAAATGGATTAATAACCAATCCCTGTACCTTTTCACTTTTGTACGCAATCTCCATCATGTCATATAAAGGAATTGACATGATGACATTTCCACACTGTTTGCGCCTGGATTCTTCTTCCCCTGTAAAAAAGTAAAACCATTCTTCATCCTTTCCCTCTGTCACGGTATCCATGTGCAATCTGACATCATGATCCAGTGTATGGGTATCTCCTTCCTTGAGATGATACACATCCAAATCAGAAAATATGTCTTCCCCCACCGTTACAAAAGGCACCAATACATGACCTTTACTTTTCATTCTTGAACAAAGCCTTGTCAAAAGAAATAAAAGGCTATTCTTGTCATCTTTCGCATACATTTGATGTATAGCTGTCTCAATGGCAGCATTTCCGGATAAATCTTCATATTCATCTGAGTGATATACCCTCCTGCCAATGGTTTCATCAAATAGTTGCATCACATTTAAGATATCCTCACTTACCCGGTTCCGGCATTCTTCCCGTAAAATCGCCGACATATCATAAAAAGCCTCTGCGATACTTCCGGTGATAGCTGCAAGGGTATCCGTATCACCACCAAGTGAGACTGCATTTCTTACTGCGTCCTCGTAATCCTCTGACTCCAGAAACGCAATAATTGCTTCCGGTACCGTTTGCTGGCAGCTTTCCACATGATGATACGTCAGTCTTATTTCATCCAGTGTACGATTCAAATCATATCCGAACTCATTGACCACATACTCTCTGATACCGTCCTTATTCACCCCATGCCTTGCCAGAAAGATACAGCTTGCCGTAGCCTCTGCTCCTTTGATACCTTCCGGATGGTTATGTGTTACTTCCGCTGTGTAAGCTGCCACCTCCCTGGTTCTCACTAAAGTTGGATAAAGCCAGCCAACCACAGATACTCGCATTGCAGAACCATTTCCATAACTGTTATATGGCTTCGGGTTTCGGTCTGAGAGCCAATAGCGAAATCTTCCGCCATATCCGGCATGAGGATATCGCTTTCCCCAGTCCTGCATATTTGCTATCACAGCCTCCTCAATTTCTTCCTTTGTAGCATCCGGACCTACTGCAATTAAAGCCTCAGCAATCGCAACTGTCATTACAGAATCATCCGTAAACTGACAACCTTTTGTAAACAGTTCAAAATCCTTTGTCTTATCACCTCTATCAAACTCAAATGGACTTCCAATAATATCACCTAATATTGCTCCGTACATAGCTCCTCCTATCCCCGGTCAGTTCCGGTCCATTACATCTATTTCTTTCTTACAGTTACATTATATATTTGCAGCTTATTTATTTGGTCGCTGAATAGGCGACACCTTCAGGCAAAAGAAAAACGCCAGTATCATTACTGACGTCATAATGTCACCTGTATCTCATTTGCAGAATGCAAAATCTGTGTAAAAATGAAAAATAATGCATGGAGAATATTTACTTTTTCTTATGTCTTTCCATTAATTCTTTAAATTTTCCTTTTACATCAAATTCTATTCCCAAATCCTCTTCCAACATTTCTATATCTATTTGTATTTCAGACACAATATTTTCATATAATTCACTTAACTCTGAATATAGTCCACAAACATTTTCATTACATTCACTTATTCTATCCATAGAATCAGATGTCATTGATTCAATGTTGCGTTCTATTCTTTCAATTCTATCAAACAATAATGCTAATTCTTCTAAAATATCTTCTTTGGTGTTAATTACGAAATCCAAGCGGTTTCCATATGTTCGATTCATTCTTTTCAGATTACTTTGAATCCTTTTATTACATTTTTGATAATATTTTACAAGCTGTTTTTTCTTTCTTTCTAAATTTTCAAGATCATTTTGTTTATCATTAATAAGGCCATATATATATTCAATCAAGGCCTCTTTTTTTTCTGAACTTTTTTCACAAATGTACTCATCACACCAATCTTCATAATTGGTATCAAGTAAATTGATTTCAAAAAATCCTCCTCTCGTATTTAATTCGATTTTATTTTCTGCAATATATTCATTTATTTTATCTTGAATACTATTCTTTAATCTATAGTATTCTCCTTTATATGAATCCTCTACTTTTTGAAGTTTAGGTTCAAATGTAAATCCTACTTCTCTTATGTAATGCTTCTCTTGTTCCAAATTTCTATGATTTAATTGAGGATGTGACTCCATCATAACTTCAATAGGTACAACGTGTGATATAGCTTTTTTCTTTTCATCACCACTGATATATCCTTTTGTTCTCCCGGAAAAAGTTTGAAAGGATATCACTGCCAAAGATATGTCACTGTATGAATCTAATGATGTCATGCAAGATGTACTGAATATATCATTTAACCTTCTTAACATAATGTATTCATTTTTTCTTTCATACAGCTTATTAGATATACAATTCGACATATATGAAAGGTACAAACCAACAATAAATAAAAAGGCAGCATATAATGTAGCTACTACGAATGTATTGCCTTTATCATCTAATCCATCATAATATACAAAACATCCCAAAGTTACTACAATCGTAACTATAGCCGTAACTATTTTATAATATTTCTCTGATAAACCAAAAATCTTAAATTTCATATTTCTTTTTGCCCCAATCTTTATCTATTTGTATCTGCAAAGTTTCCACAAATTCAGCTTTCCCTATTACACTCCAAGTATCTCATTGGTGTATTGAAACAGAACCAAATTAAGCTGATAAATATCATACTGTTTATCAACGATTGCTTTCTGTACAATCAAATCAACCTTACTGCTTGGACTAAACGCCCAGTCTGCCCTCGCCAGCAAATCCTTTGCCTGTTCCAAATCTAATTCCAAAGCAATACAAAGAGCCATCACCGTCTTTTTCTTGGGATGATACTTTTCATCACACTGTATCTTTGAAAAATGCTTTCTATCCAAATTTGCCCGTTTCCAGACATCCTTGTTGTCCATTCCTGACTTACCAATCAGTTCAAACAGCTTACCGTGGAAAGACATTCCTACATTTTCCAGCTCCTCTTCCAGAGACATAGCCTTTTCCGGCATTGGAACATACATAAGCAGTTCCGGCTCACTCTCTTCTGCCTCCGTATAGCGGCTACATTCTTCATAGACTTCCAAATCG
>JBGVLO010000079.1:0-5669 GCA_045124315.1 Lachnospiraceae bacterium | reverse complement strand
ACAATAAAATCGCCTCCAATCGAAAAATATGTCTTATAAATAAGGGCGCGAAGCGCCGCATTTTTCGATGGATTTGTCAAGAGGTTTTGGCAAAAAAAGTGGGGGATTTTAATAAAAAAGGAATCTGAAAGCCTTATGTTTACTGGCTTAAAGATTCCGAGAGATTATTTTACATAAAAAGGAGGTGCGAAGTGAAAAATAGATTAGAGGAAATACGAAAACAGCATGGGATCAAGCAAGAAGAATTAGCACTTGCACTTGAAGTATCCCGCCAAACCATAGGTTCACTTGAAAACGGCAGATATAATCCATCTATTATTTTGGCATTCAAAATTGCAAAATATTTTGGTATGAGTATTGAAGATATTTTTATTTATGAGGAGGAATCGGAATGCAAAAAAAAGCTATAAATTATTTTATTACGGGAATCGGACTTGTATTGGGATTCTTGGGTTTATATTTCGTGAAAACGATGATGGATCCACAAGGCTTCATGAAAGTGTTGCCCTATGTATGCATCGGATTAGGATGCGGTGCTTTTGGTCATGGAATGGGAAATATAATCTCTTACAAGACGATCCATGGAAATCCTGCTTTAGAAAAGCAAATGGAAATAGAGAAAAGCGACGAGAGAAATATGGCAATTGCAAATCGTGCGAAGGCAAAAGCATATGATCTGATGACCTTTGCCTTCGGTGCTTTGATGGTTACCTTTGCCCTAATGGGAGTTGACCTGGTGGCGATACTGCTCTTAGTCTTTACCTATTTATTGGTTCACGGATATGGGATTTATTTCCGTTGCAAATACGAATGCTACGACTACGGAGGCTCCTGCTGTACAAGCACCTGCTACAAACGCACCAGTAGTATCCGCTACCAATGGGCCTACTACCAATGCTACAGCTTCACAAGCTCCGAATACCCAGGATACCAGTGCTCCTGTTTCACAGGCATCTTCTGCACCGGAACCAAGTGCATCCATGCAACCAGCTGGGAATGCAACAATAGCTCAAACTGGAAGTGTCACGGGTGATTCAGCCAGTGATAAAGGATTGGCAAGATTGAAATTTTCATATGATGGGAAAACAGTAACAGGTGTGGAAAATAAGTCTGATGCTACATATGCAATTATTCCTGATGGCGTAACATCTATCGGAATGGAGGCATTTTCGGGTTGTAGCAGTCTCAACACGATTTCTATTCCTAATGGAGTGACCACTATTGGTTATGACACTTTTTCAGGTTGTAGCAGCCTTAACACGATTTCTATCCCTAATGGAGTGACCACTATTGATTCTTCCGCTTTTTCAGGTTGTAGCAGTCTCAACACAATCTCTATTCCTGATTCCGTCACTTCGATCGGTAATGAGGCTTTTTCAGATTGTAGTAGTCTCACTACTATCTCCATCCCTGATTCCGTCTCTTCGATCGGTGAGAAGGCTTTTCAATGTTGTAGCAGTCTCAACACAATCTCTATCCCTGTTGGCGTCACTTCTATCGGTAAGTATGCATTTTATAATTGCTATATAACATCTGAAAATGCTAAGAATAATAGCAAATTGGACCTAACAGACTATGGATTAACTATAATTGATAGCGATACTGATGGATTATGCATTTGTGAAAACAAATTATTATGTTATCGATATAAAGATTCTGAGAATGTAACTATACCTGATGGCGTTACTTCTATTGCTCGTAGCGTATTTGAGGATTGCTATATGTTAAAGAGTATCTCAATTCCTGATTCCATCACTTCTATCAATGATTGGGCATTTTATAATTGTAAGAGTCTCAACACGATCTCCATTCCTGATTCCGTCTCTTCTATTGATAGTTGTGCATTTTACGGATGCTATATGACATCTGAAAATGTTAAGAATAATAGCAAATTCGACCTAACAAGCTGCGGATTAACTATAATTGATAGCGATACTGACGGATTATGCATTTGCGGGAATGAATTAGTAAACTATCGATGTACCGCTTCAAAAAATGTAACTATACCTAATTCCGTCACCTCTATCGGTAGTTGCGTATTTAAGGATTGTAATAATCTCACCAGTATCTCGATTCCTGATTCTGTCACTTTTATCGGTGATAGTGCATTTTCAGGTTGTAGTGGTCTCAACACGATCTCTATTCCAGTTTCCGTCACTTCGATCGGTGAGGAGGCATTTATGAATGTCCCTCACATCGAATATCGCGGTTATGCTGAAGATGCACCATGGGGAGCTCTTTCCATGAATTAGGCGATAGGGTATCTGTATATAATTTAATGACATGATGCCAGGGTCAAAAGGTCTGAACCCACATGAGCTTCCGGGGATGTGGATGAATGTCCTTTGGACCCGCCAAACATGAGGAAGTAGCGATTTACGCAGTAAATCAGCGAATTCCTCATGTTTGTAGGATTGCGAAAGCTGTTAGCAGCGTAGCAATTCGTAGGTATCATTGGGATCAAAATACAGCAAAAACATAAATGGTTTGTAACAAAATTGAAAAGAACCAAAAATGGTTTCATGATAAAATAGGGTGGTAACTGAAACACTCTATATATCTTGACACTTAGAAGGAGGAGAATTTTATGCGAAAAGATTTTAGAAGACCAATAGCAATTAGTATGTCGCTGCTATTTTTGTGTGCTTCCATGCCCACAACAAATGCGGCACAGGCGGCAAGTTATCCAAAACTAAGTACAAGCAGTTTATCGTTGACGGTAGGACAGAGTAAGAAGCTTACTGTCAAGGGTAAATACAGCACTATAAAATGGTCATCCAGAAATAAGAAGATCGTTACTGTTGCAAAGACTACAAAAAAAGCTGCAAAAGTGACAGCAAAAAAAGTGGGAACCGCACAGGTAACCGCAAAAGTAGGCAAAAAGGTGCTTAAGTGTAAAGTGACTGTGAAGAAAGCCGGTCAGAACGCTGACACCACTACGCAGGCTCCTGCTGTACAAGCACCTGCTACAAATTCACCAGTAGTATCCGCTTCCAATGCGCCTACTACAAATGCTACAACTTCACAAGTTCCTGCTACGCAGAATACCAGTGCACCGAAACCGCAGGAATCTTCTGCACCTGAAACAAGTGCGTCTGTGCAACCAACGGAAAATGCAACAGAAATGCCAACACCAACTGCAAGTGCCACGAATGCTCCATCTAATGATACAGGATTGGCAGAGTTAGTACTGTCAGAAGATGGAAAAACAGTAAATAGTGTGAAGAATAACTATACTGCTACATATGCGATTATTCCTGATGGAGTGACTTCTATCGGTACTTTTGCATTTGGACTTTGTAGTAATCTCAACACGATTTCTATCCCTGATTCCGTCTCTTCTATCGGTTGGTTTGCGTTTGAGGATTGTACGAGTCTCACTACTATTTCTATTCCTGATTCAGTCACTTTTATCGGTGATAGTGCATTTTCAGGTTGTAGTGGTCTCAAAACTATCTCTCTTCCTGATTCCGTCTCTTCTATCGGTAATTACGTATTTAGGGATTGTAAAAGTCTAATTTCTATTTCTCTTCCTGATTCCGTTACTTCTATCGGTGGTGGCTCATTTTCAGGCTGTCTTAGTCTGACCACTATCACCATTCCTGATACCGTCACTTCTATCGGCGGGAATGCATTTTGGAATGTCCCACACATCGAATATCACGGTTCTGCAAGCGGAGCACCATGGGGTGCAAAATCCATGAATTAGGTGATAGGGTATGTGCTACGATTGAATGACACTATAAATTTAATCGAATATATATAAAAAGGTCTTCTATGATAAAAACTCTATTTATCATAGAAGGCCTTTTACTCTGGCAAACAAAAAGAGAATTTTGGTATTTGGTTCCCTATTTTGCAAATTATTTTCTAAATTCGTAGATATTTTGCATACTCAAAAGATATGATCTCTCTCGGTGCTGTCTCTGTATATGCCCGTTCATTATGCATACAATCAACGATTTCGTCCTTGCTTGTTCTTAGTTTTCTTTTGGCATTTGGATATTAATAGTCACAGGGACTTCATTCCAATATTTCTGAACTATGTCTGTTGCATCCTCTTCTGAATAACCATACATTGCTACAACATTTTGAATAGCAGCATCCATCGAACCGTCAATCTGTCTGTATATGGCAACTATATTTGCAATAGCTTGTTCTCTTTCTTCACGACGAATACTTGCATCATGGTTCTTCATAATCTGTTCATGATCAAACAATGTCATCAGCATAGTGACCACCTCTCCTTCACGACTTTCTAAATATTCCTTCAAGACATTTCTTTCCTTACAGATACGAATAGTTTCCTCAATTGTCTTTTGTGTTCTACCATACAACTTTCTTTGTTCATCATAGACCTTTGTAAATACTACGTACTGACCTATGATATCATCCTCATTGTCTCCATAAATCATTTTGACTTTTACATCCAATGCAATATTTGTTGCATTCGTGAAAAATTCCTTTGACAACTGCAATTCCTTTGGTCTGTTCTTTCGGTCACCTGTGTAAATAACATACAATTCAGGTATTGGGATGTCTACTTTCTTAGATGTATACAAATCGAGATTTCTTTCATCAATGTATTTCTGGTAGGTGGTTGCCACATACAGCAATGCACGTATCAGAATATTCGGAGACCAGCTCGACTGTGCTTCTACCAAAATGATCAATCGCGAGCCAACCCTGAAACCCAGATCATTATACAGGTCATTCACCAAGACATTTTCTATGGTAATATCAGTCAAATCATCCTCTGTTACATCAGTATCTTCTGGATGAAGTACTAAATATAATTCTCTCAAATATTTCTTATTGCCAAAAAGATCTGTAAATACGCAATCCTTAATATTTCTCTTTACAACTACTTTCTCATTGGTATCTTCATCCACATTTTCTTGCTGTAATTCTTCACTCAAATACAATCACCTCCATAGTTTCCTCATTCCTTACCCTTATTATACAAGCAAATGAACCATGCGACAAGAAAGAAAAATTGGATTGTCGCAAACAAAAAGAGAATTCGTTACTGTTCACAGGTAGGTATTTTCGGTACCGAAAATACCGTATGAAAGTCTACCGTGTGCAGATTTGGGCAATTTTTCATGCGCAGCATTGCCCAAATCAGTTACAGTTCACATACCTGTGAACTGCAACCAGAAGACTGAAAACGATGCAGGGTGTTGTAAAAAAAGCTTGCACTTTCCTAAATTGTCTATATAATAAAACCCATGGGGAAAAATTTATTCCCTGCAATCAATTTCTTAAAAGCATTCTGCTTTTATCATTATCATCGGGACTTGTTCCCATTGGCAGATCGCCAAGATTTTCAAAAAAACTTTGTAACATTATTAACGAAACACAAGAGAGAAGGGAGTTTTGCCTATGGCAAAAAACAAACAACGAAAAGAATCAAGCGAGAACCAGCAATTATTACAAGTAGTTTCAAATGGAGCATCAGCAGAACAGCTGCAACAAAACCCAATTAAAAAGGAACCCCAATCAGAGGGAGAATTTTCAAATGAAACACTTACAGGACAATTACCCTACACCTTAACAAATGACTTTTTCTTCAAAGCATTTCTACAAAAAAATGAAACTGCACTTCGCGGGCTTCTATCCGCACTGTTATCCATAAAACTGGACGAGATTTCTTCTGTCACGATTAC
>JBGVLO010000078.1:0-24174 GCA_045124315.1 Lachnospiraceae bacterium | reverse complement strand
ACAAGGTTGATAGGTTGGAGGTGGAAGTACGGTAACGTATGTAGCTGACCAATACTAATAGGTCGAGGTCTTGACCTAGTTATGAGCACTTAACGATGGTAGTTTTCATCGTTTACGTGCGATACATGCACAAGCACTTAGCGAGGTTTTTTCGAGCTTAGTACTTGGGCTAGCTAGAGTACTTGGTGAGGTAGTTTCGAGCCTAGTACGAAGCATGGATGAAAACAGTGTGTAGTTTTGAAGATATGTGGGAAATAGCTTCTATCGAAAGATGGGAGCTTTTTTTTATAGGAAACGACGTTCTATAAAATAGACATGTCTGCTTTGCAGACATAATGATACATGAAAGTGAGTTGTTAACACAGCTGACCGAATTTATAATCGGCCCCCAAAAGGGCTACTAGCTCTGCGATTAGATTGGAAAGGTAAAAAAAATGAACCAGGGAGTTTGGTATAGTTACACCAAACTTCCTGGTTTCGTTGCTTGTTCTATTAGCGCTTATGATAGACACGATTGTTTTCTTCGTATTTAGGTTCGCATGTAAGTTGAAGTCCTAGTTGCTTAAAAACTTTCTCATCCACAGATGATAAAAGTACGGTGGAATGTGCTTCGCATCCTTTAAGCTTTGGTAATTGTTCTAGTGCCAATTTTGCATGTTCGCTTGTAGCAGCAGTAGTCGATAAAGCAATCAGAATTTCATCAGTATGAAGTCTCGGATTTCGACTGCCAAGATAATTCGTTTTTAATCTTTGGATAGGTTCGATAGCTTCTGGTGACACCAGTTTTACTTCGTGAGGAATGCCTGCTAATACTTTAAGGGCATTTAATAATGCTGCTGCAGATGCTCCAAGAAGTTCACTAGTATTTCCAGTTACAATCGTCCCGTCAGAAAGCTGGATGCCTGCAACAGGATGTTCGGTTACGGTTTCCTGCTTTAATGCTGCTACTGCGCAAGGGCGATCTGCTATGTTAACACCGGCCTGCCGTAACAGTAATTCCAGTTTGTTTCGATCATCCTTGGACTGGCCATAGTGTTTTTTGTCGCAAAGGCATTTGTAATACCTACGGATAATTTCCTGTTGAGATGCCTTACAGCACACTTCATCATCAATGATACAATTTCCGGCCATATTTACACCCATATCTGTTGGAGATTTATATGGAGAGTGGCCCGCAATCAGGTCGAACATTGCTTTCAAAACTGGGAAGATTTCAATGTCTCGATTGTAGTTGACGGTGGTTTCTCCATATGCCTCCAACTGGAATGGATCGATCATATTCACATCGTTTAAATCTGTAGTTGCAGCCTCATATGCAAGGTTTACCGGGTGTTTTAGTGGAATGTTCCAAATTGGAAATGTCTCAAATTTGGCATAGCCGGCTTTTACGCCTCTTTTGTATTCATGGTAAAGTTGTGAGAGACAGGTAGCCATTTTTCCACTGCCAGGACCAGGAGCTGTAATTACAACAAGAGGTCGTTCTGTTTCAATATATTCGTTCTTACCATAGCCTTCATCACTAACAATGTGTGTCACATCATTTGGGTATCCAGGTATTTTATAAAGTTTGTAAGATTTTATACCAAGAGAGGACAATTTCTTCTGAAATAAATCTGCAGAGGCTTGTCCACTATATTTGGTGATTGCCACGCTTCCTACAAACAAACCAACCCCTTGAAATTCATCAATAAGGCGTAACACATCCATGTCATACGTAATTCCATAATCGCCGCGAATTTTATTTTCTTCAATATCTTCCGCACTAATTACGATTACCACCTCAGCTTGGTCTTTTAGTTGGAGCAACATTTGAAGTTTGGAATCTGGTTTAAAACCTGGTAACACTCTTGATGCGTGATAATCATCAAAAAGTTTACCACCGAATTCTAAATATAGTTTATTGTCAAATTGACAGATTCGTTCTTTAATGTGCTCTGATTGCATTTTTAAGTATTTATCATTATCAAATCCAATTTTCATTTTTTACACCATTCCATTTTTTTATTAAAAAAGAGTAACTATTCAGTAGCCCTCTTCCAATCCTGTTCGCTTAAGCTCAAATTCTTGGGAGAGCTTTGCATGACAGTTTCCAATAGAGTTTCATATGCTCTTCAAGTTTTGAAACTCTGAAAATTGTGCACGTTTGTATAAGCGACGAGTTCGAATATTTGGGGAGGGGGTGAATAGTTACAATTAATCTATTTTGATTGATGTTCCAAAGCGGCACCTACAAATCCTTTAAATAGAGGATGAGGACGATTTGGTCTTGATTTAAACTCAGGATGAGCCTGAGTTGCAATAAACCAAGGGTGAGAAGGTAATTCTACCATTTCAACAATCTTACTGTCCGGAGACAATCCGCATAGATGTAAGCCACCTTTCACTAAATCTTCACGATAGTAGTTGTTTACTTCATATCTATGACGGTGTCTTTCTGAAATATTTTTTGAACCGTAAAGTTCATATGCTTTACTATTTTCATCTAGCACACAAGGGTAAGCACCAAGTCTTAATGTTCCACCAATATCTGTTATACCATTTTGATCTTCCATTAAGTTAATCACTGGGTGGGTAGTGGAAGGATCAAGCTCAATACTATGCGCATCTTTCCAATCTAACACATTACGGGCAAATTCAACAATTGCCAATTGCATTCCTACACAGAGACCTAAGAATGGAATATTGTTTTCGCGGGCGTATTCAATGGCGTGGATCTTTCCATCCATACCTCGTGCGCCAAAACCACCAGGAACAAGAATACCATCTACATCTTGGAAGAATTCAGCAGCATTTTCACGGGTGACCTCTTCTGAGTTTACCCATTTTATATCTACATTTGTTTTATGAGCGATTCCACCATGTTTTAATGATTCAACCACACTGATATATGCATCGTGAAGGGAAGTATACTTTCCTACAAGGGCTACGCGCACATCTTGAGTTAAATTCTTTGCATCTTCGATCATTTTCTCCCATTCTGTCAAATCAGGATCAGGGCAGTCTAACTGAAGACATTTACATGCAATGTCAGCCAGATGCTCTTTTTCCATAGCAAGGGGAGCTTCATAAAGAGTTTCCACATCTAGATTCTGAATAACATTGTATTTGGATACATTACAGAATAAAGATATCTTATCTTTGACAGCATCGTCCAAAGGGACTTCTGTTCTACAAACGATAATATCAGGCTGTATACCAATTGATTGTAATTCTTTTACACTCTGTTGCGTAGGTTTTGTTTTAATCTCTCCGGAAGCTTTTAAGAACGGAATCAAGGTAACATGAATCAAAATTGCATTCTCACGGCCAACATCATGTTGAAATTGGCGAATAGCCTCAAGGAATGGCTGGCTTTCAATATCTCCGACTGTTCCACCGACTTCAATGATAGCAATACGCATATCCTTTTCGGTTTCATCACGAAAGAAACGATCTTTGATTTCGTTTGTAATGTGTGGAATTACCTGAACTGTACCACCACCAAAATCACCACGACGTTCCTTTTGAAGTACAGACCAATACACCTTACCGGTGGTAACATTAGAACGCTTACTTAAGCTTTCATCGATAAAACGCTCATAGTGTCCTAAGTCCAAATCAGTTTCTGCGCCGTCATCAGTTACAAATACTTCTCCGTGTTGTACAGGGTTCATAGTACCAGGATCAATATTTATATATGGATCAAACTTCTGCATGGTAACCTTGTAACCACGTGATTTAAGCAATCGACCAAGAGAAGCAGCAGTAATTCCTTTTCCTAATCCTGAAACGACACCACCCGTGACAAAAACGTATTTTACAGCCATAACACAGCCTCCTTTAATTGTATGCTAGTAAATGTTTACTAAAAAACAAATTATAGACTAAAAAATAAAAAAAATCAATATGGAATCATTTGTTATCAATGCCAAATAATGCCAGAAAAATCCTATATTTCCCCTGTTTATGTGGAATACCAAGATGTAAATTTTTTGTGAAAACAATACTTAAATATTGATTTATGGAAAGACTAGTATTACAATTAGGAATGATTAGCTACAGGAAAATTGAGCATTATGGGATGTGTGGCTAATCAGTGAAAAGGAGTATGCAGGACATAAGAGGAGGTTTTATGGATAATAACAACAAAAATGGATCAAATCAGAACAATCCAAACAACAATGATGATCAAAATAAAAAGGACAATAAAGTTAGTTTAATAGCAGCAATTGTAGCTACTTTTTTTATCTTTTTGTTTGTGTGCTGGATCAGAGATCAGGTGGAGGACAGTACAAGAAAAGAAATTACTTACAATGAATTTTTGCAAATGGTAGAAGATGACAAGGTAGGGAGTGTGGAATTTACAGGAGCTACAATTGTGATTAAACCAAATAAAAATAAAGAAAAGGAACCAGTCTTAGTTACGTATTATACCGGATACTTGAATGATGACACATTGTTGGAAAAATTAAATGAAGCAGATGTGGAATACAAAAGTGTGGTGGAAGACGATAGTACGGGGATTATGGAATTTCTCATGTGGAATGTGTTCCCGATTTTCTTGATTTTTGGAACTATGTGGCTGTTGTTCCGTCCTATGTTTAAGGGGGGTGGAATGATGGGCGTAGGAAAGAGCAACGCAAAGGTTTATGTTGAAAAGGAAACCGGTGTGACATTCCGTGATGTTGCAGGTCAGAAAGAAGCAAAGGAATCCTTATACGAGTTGGTTGATTTTTTGCATAATCCGGGGAAATACGCAAAGATTGGTGCAAAATTACCAAAGGGTGCATTGTTGGTAGGGCCACCGGGAACCGGTAAGACTTTACTTGCGAAAGCCTTGGCTGGAGAAGCAAAAGTACCATTTTTCTCGCTGTCCGGTTCTGATTTTGTAGAACTTTATGTGGGTGTTGGTGCATCCAGAGTGCGTGATTTATTTAAGCAAGCACAACAGAAAGCTCCGTGCATTATTTTTATTGATGAAGTGGATGCTATCGGTAAAAGCCGTGATGGACACTACGGAGGAAACGACGAGAGAGAACAAACATTGAATCAGCTTCTGTCGGAAATGGACGGATTTGATACATCTAAAGGATTGGTCGTTTTGGCAGCAACTAATAGACCTGAGGTTTTGGATAAGGCGTTACTGCGTCCTGGTCGATTTGATCGTAGAGTCATTGTTGACAAACCGGATCTTAAGGGACGAGTGGATATATTAAAGGTTCACGCAAAAGATGTAAAGATGGATGAAACTGTGGATTTAGATGCCATCGCATTGGCTACATCAGGTGCTGTAGGATCCGATTTGGCGAATATGATAAATGAAGCAGCCATCATGGCGGTAAAAGATGGACGTATGTTTGTAAACCAGTCAGATCTCTTTGAAGCAGTGGAGGTAGTGATTGCCGGTAAAGAGAAGAAGGATCGTATTCTTGGCAAGGAAGAAAAACGAATTGTTGCCTATCACGAAGTTGGGCATGCATTGGTTACTGCGTTGCAAAAGAAGGCGGAACCGGTACAAAAGATTACCATTGTTCCGAGAACTATGGGTGCTTTGGGCTATGTAATGCAAGTGCCAGAAGAAGAAAAATATCTTATGACACAAGAAGATATGATTATCAGAATTACTTCTGGTCTAGGCGGACGAGCTGCTGAGAAAATCATATTTGATTCTATTACAACAGGGGCCTCTAATGATATAGAAGTGGCTACCAAAATTGCCAGATCCATGGTTACGCAATACGGAATGTCAGATAAGTTTGGTATGATTGGGTTGGAATCTGTAGAGAATCGTTATCTGGATGGTCGCGCCGTTATGAATTGCAGTGATGCTACTGCAGCAGAAGTAGATCATGAGGTTATGCGAATTTTGAAAGAATGTTATGAGCGTGCAGAGCAATTACTATTGGAAAACAGAGAGGTTTTGGATAAGATTGCGGAGCACTTGATTCAGAAAGAGACCATAACAGGAAAAGAGTTTATGCGTATCTTCAAAGAAGTGAAGGGAATCCCTTTGGAAGAAGAAGTGGTTTCTGAACAGGATGAAGAAGAGAAAAACGAAATAGAAAACATGGATCTGAGTGAGGAAGATGCAACTGACACAAAAGAAGTATCAGAAACATCTGAAAAACATGAGGATACCTTTTAAGTTCATTAGACATAAGATTAGGTAGGAAGAGCTGCTACAAATGTAGTAGCTCTTTCTGAATAGTTACGGAAAAAGAAAATTTTTGGAGAAAAGATATGTTTAATCTGGAAGAGGAATTAAAAAAATTGCCAGCCAGTCCTGGCGTGTATTTAATGCATGATAAATATGATCATATTATTTATGTTGGAAAGGCGATTAGCTTGAAAAACCGAGTGCGACAATATTTTCAAAGTAGTAGAAAAGTAACTGCAAAGATTGAAAAAATGATTCAGAATATTGCCTATTTTGAATATATTGTTACAGATTCGGAATTGGAGGCACTTGTATTAGAATGTAACCTGATTAAAGAATATAATCCTAAATATAATACTTTGTTGAAGGATGATAAGGCCTACCCATTTATAAAAGCCACGGTAGGGGAAATGTACCCAAGGCTTTTAATGGTAAGGCAAATGAAAAAATCCAGCAAAAAACATTCGGAGAAGGTGAAGTATTTCGGGCCATATACCAGTGTGGGAGCCATGAAAGATGTGTTAGAGCTGCTTCGAAAGGTGTATAAGGTGAGAACCTGTAACCGAAATCTCCCCAAAGATACTGGAAAGGAGCGTCCATGTTTATATTATCAGATTAAACAGTGCGATGCACCATGTCAGGGATATATAAATGAGCAGGAATATAAAGAAAACTTCACGAAGGCTATGGACGTGCTACAGGGAAATTATAAGGAGTTGCTCAAACACCTAAATGAAAAAATGATGCAGGCAGCAGAGAATATGGAATATGAGGATGCTGCAGAATATAGGGATTTATTGCAGAGTGTGAAGGTAATGTCACAAAAACAGAAACTGACCAATTCTGAAATGGAGGATTGGGATATTATTGGGATTGCCAGAACCCAAAATGAAGCAGTCATTCAGATTTTTTTCATGCGTAGCGGAAGAATGATAGGGAGAGAGCATTTCTTTTTTGAGGGTGTGGACAAAGAAGAGAATCCGGCACTCTTAGCTGCCTTTATGAAACAATTTTATTCTGGAACTCCATATATTCCGAGAGAAATCTTCTTGCCGGGGGATATAGAAGAACGTCAGGTATTAGAAGCTTGGTTAAGTGAAAAAAGAGGGCAAAAAGTAACATTTACCCTTCCGCAAAAAGGGCAAAAGGAACGTCTGGTGGAATTAGCATGTAATAATGCAAGTATGGTTCTTCAAAAAGACAGAGATAAGGTGAAAAGAGAGAAAGAACGAACCATAGGTGCAATGAAAGAAATTGAGGAGATGCTGGGGCTTAAGGAACTGCACAGGGTGGAATCCTATGATATTTCCAATATTAGCGGTTTTCAGTCTGTTGGCTCTATGGTTGTCTTTGAAGATGGAAAGCCCAAAAAAAACAATTACCGAAAGTTTAAAATAAAGACCATAGAAGGACCAAATGATTATGGCAGTATGAAGGAAGTATTGACAAGAAGATTTTCACATGGAATAAGGGTATTAAATGAGGAAAAAGCAGATCCGTTTCGTAATTTTCCGGATTTAATTCTTATGGATGGAGGAAAAGGACAGGTAAATATTGCACTGGAAGTATTAGAAGAATTACAGTTACACATACCAGTGTGCGGAATGGTAAAGGATGACCATCATAGGACAAGAGGGTTGTATTTCAATAATGTAGAATTACCAATGGACACAAGAAGTGAAAGTTTTAAGCTGGTTACCAGAATACAGGATGAAACCCATCGATTTGCTATTACTTTTCATCGTGCCCTTCGTAGCAAAGAACAGGTACATTCGGTATTAGATGACATTCCAAATGTAGGAGAAAAACGAAAACGAGTGTTATTGGAAAATTTCTTATCGATTGAAGAAATAAAAAATGCTTCATTGGAACAGTTGAGAAGTTTGCCACAGATGAATGCAAAGGCTGCACAAAGTATCTACACTTTTTTTCATTCGAACGGGGATAAAGCATTGAAAGACGAAGAAAATCATGATAAAATGAATGGTAAGCATAGTGATTTGGAAAAAATTCCTAATCCAAAAGGAACGAAAGAGAATTGAAATCGTTCAAAATTTGAACGAGAAAATTACTGCAAGGGAGAAAAGTAATGATAGAATAGGGATATAAGGAGGATGAGGTATGGCAGGTAATGTAACATATTCTGTAGCACTGACGAAATTAATTGAGACTATGGGTTTGGAGAATTGCACACCCGAGGTGGATGTGACATCGATTGATATCACTCAGAGCGATATTAACAGACCGGCGTTACAGCTTGCAGGTTTTTTTGATTATTTTGATAGTAATCGTATTCAGGTTATTGGTCAGGTTGAGTATACTTACATGGAGAAAATTGGAGAACAGCATTATCTGGAGATGATTGAGAAGATGATGGATTGTCAAATACCATGTATTGTATTCTGTAGAAGCTTGGATATTTCAGCTTCTATATTGGAATTGGCGAATCAATATAAAGTACCTGTATTGCGTACAAAGAAGACTACATCTGCTTTTGTTGCTGAGGTGATACGTTGGCTGAATGTGGAGCTTGCACCTCGCATGTCTGTGCATGGTGTTCTTGTGGATGTATACGGAGAAGGATTACTGATCATGGGAGAAAGTGGTATTGGCAAGAGTGAGGCTGCTTTGGAATTGATCAAGAGAGGACATCGTTTGGTGTCAGATGATGTGGTGGAGATTAAGCGTGTAAGTGATATCACATTGATTGGAACCGCACCAAATATCACTCGACATTTTATTGAGTTACGTGGTATTGGTATTTTAGATGTGAAGAATTTGTTTGGTGTAGAGAGTGTAAAAAACACGCAGTCAATCGATTTGGTAATCAAGTTGGAAGAGTGGAATAAGGAACAGGAATACGACCGTTTGGGACTGGAAGAAGAATATATCGAATTCTTAGGAAATAAAGTGGTGTGTCATTCCATTCCAATCCGACCAGGCCGTAATCTTGCGATTATTTGTGAGGCGGCAGCGGTCAATTATCGTCAGAAGAAGATGGGGTACAATGCAGCGCAGGAATTATACAACCGTGTAACCAATAATATTATGAATAAGGAGTAATCTGTATTTGAATAACAGGTAAGGAAAAGGAACGGTTACTTGTAGAACAAGTTTTTAATATGGGGTTTATACAATAAAAAAGAAAGGATTGCAGGTGAAGAGGTATGCCTGTAGAATGGTAAAGAGTCATGGGAAAATACTGTTTAGGAGTGGACATCGGAGGAACGACAGTTAAGATCGGATTATTTACGGTGGAAGGAAAAGTAGAAGATAAGTGGGAGATTGCTACTAGAAAAGATGAAGGCGGAAGCATGATATTAAGTGATATTGCAGCATCGGTGGATGAAAAATTACAGGCTGCAGGTATTCAAAAGACGGATGTCATTGGAATGGGCATGGGAATTCCGGGGCCTATAACCGAAGATGGAACTGTATTAAAGTGTGTAAATCTTGGATGGGGAATTTTCAATGTTGCAGAAGAAGTGACAAAGCTTACAGGAATTGAGAATGTAAGAGTTGGAATTGATGCCAATGTTGCTGCATTAGGTGAGATGTGGCAGGGTGGTGGAAAAGGCCACAAAGATATGGTTATGATGACATTGGGAACCGGTGTTGGTGGTGGTATCATTATAAATGGAAAAATCTTAACAGGGAGCAAGGGTGCTGCTGGTGAGATTGGCCACATCACTGTGAATTATGATGAAGAGGATACTTGTAACTGTGGGAAAAGAGGCTGTCTGGAACAGTTTGCATCTGCTACAGGTATCGTAAAAGAGGCAAAGCGTTTGTTGTTAGTTTCTAACAAGCCATCAAAATTGCGTGAGTTACAATATTTATCTGCAAAAGGTATTTTTGATGTTGCAAAAGAAGGCGATGAGTTGGCAAATGATCTTGTGGATCAGTTGACCCATTATCTTGGAATCGCAGCTTCGCACATTGCAGCAGTTGTGGATCCTGAAGTGTTCGTAATAGGTGGAGGAGTATCCAAGGCAGGAGATATTCTTACAACTGGAAT
The DNA here is from genome assembly GCA_045124315.1 of Lachnospiraceae bacterium. GTDB lineage: Bacteria > Bacillota > Clostridia > Lachnospirales > Lachnospiraceae > CAG-411. Next base: position 14,020 of record JBGVLO010000078.1, on the reverse strand, counting down.
CAAAGAGAATTATGAGAAGAATGTTATGTTTGCACTACAGAACAAAGAGTTCAAGCTTGCAGAGTTAGGAAATGATGCTGGAATTTATGGATGTGCAAAGATGGTTTTAGACTAATCAAAAAAGTGTAAGATGCTGGGGGCAAAATACCTTTTGAACCCAGCATCATATAATGTAAGTGAGAGAAAATGCCTGCTGTATGTGCAGGCATTTTCCGAGTTTATGAGAAATAAGAGGAAGATTCATTATGTATAGTAGATTTGAAGGCGAAATTAAAACAATTCTTTCAGCAGAGCAAATCAAGAAAGATGAAAAATTGGCTGCACATACAACATTTCGTATTGGGGGTCCTGCAGATTATTTTTTGATGCCTGCCAATGTTCATGAAGTGGTAGCAGTTGTGGAGTTGTGTAAAAAAGAAAAGATACCTTATTATGTGTTGGGAAATGGAAGTAACATTTTGGCCGGAGATTTGGGATTTCGTGGCGCGATTATTCAAGTGGGAAAGAAAATGTCTGAATTTGAAATCTTGTCTCAGGATGGAGAACAGGTGCATATTAAGGCACAGGCTGGAATTTTACTATCTACCTTATCCAGACACATTGCTGACCAATCATTGACAGGATTTGAGTTTGCCAGTGGCATACCAGGTACTTTAGGCGGGGCAGTTGCTATGAATGCAGGTGCTTATGGTGGTGAGATCAAGGACTGTATCTGTTGTGCTACTGTTTTGACTCCTGATGGGAGCATAACAACATTAGATAAGGAAGAATTGGAATTAGGATATCGTACAAGTATTATTCAGAAAGAAGATTACATTGTGCTTGAAGCAGAATTTTGTCTATCTAAGGGAGATACGGTTGAGATTCACGAGACTATGTTGGAGTTACAGAAAAAAAGAAAAGAAAAACAACCACTTGAGTATCCAAGTGCAGGAAGTACATTCAAGAGACCGGAAGGCTATTTTGCAGGCAAATTGATTGAAGATGCAGGGTTAAAAGGATACCGTGTTGGGGATATGATGGTTTCTGACAAACACTGTGGATTTGTGGTGAATGTAGGAAATGGAACAGCAAAAGATGCACATCAGTTATTGCAGGACGTACAGAATAAGGTGTGGGAGATGTTCCAAGTGAAGTTAGAGCCTGAGGTTCGTTTCCTTGGAGAATAGAACAATGGAGCTAGGAAGCCGGCGTTAGCGGAAAGGATGAGAGGAGGAAGCCGTATATGAGATTTGTTATCGTGACAGGTATATCAGGAGCGGGAAAAAACTCTGTATTAAAAATGTTAGAGGATGCAGAATATTTTTGTGTGGATAATCTGCCAATTGAACTGATACCCAAAATGGCACAACTAACTATGAAGGAAGCAAAAAATATTCAAAAAGTTGCATTAGGGGTAGATATCCGTAGCGGAGAGAATTTAGCGCAGCTTCCGGAAATTTTGGGAGAACTGGATGGCAATAAATTTGAATATGAGATCCTATTTTTAGAGTGTGCTACAGATGTTTTGATCAAAAGGTACAAAGAAACTAGGCACACGCATCCCCTTGCAGGGAAAGGAAGGGTAGAAGAGGCCATTGACGAAGAAAGAAGAAGAACCACTTTCTTAAAGGAGAGAGCGGATTACATTATAGATACTACACATTTGCTTGTTCGAGAATTGAAGTCGGAAATTGATCGAATTTTTGTGAAGAATAGCGAGTACAATAACTTTTATATGACTGTGTTGTCCTTTGGGTTTAAGTATGGTATTCCGGTAGATGCAGATTTAGTATTTGATGTGCGTTTTCTTCCGAATCCCTTCTATATTCCTGAATTGAAAGCGAAAACAGGGAATGACAAAGAAGTGTTTGATTATGTGATGGTAAGCAAAGAGGCGCAGATTTTTTTAGACAAACTAGAGGATATGCTTAAGTTTCTGGTACCAAACTATATATTAGAAGGGAAAAACCAGCTTGTAGTTGCAGTAGGGTGTACCGGTGGAAAACACAGATCCGTAACACTTGCCAATGCCATTACAAAGCGATTGGCAGATAATAACTTTGGCATTAAAGTAGAACATAGAGATGTAGAGAAGGGTAAATAATGTCTTTTTCAAAAAATATCAAGGAAGAATTATCAAAATTAATACCCAGTGCAAGACATTGTCAGATTGCAGAAATAGCAGCAATCATTTGCTTGTGTGGAAAGATAGAGCAGGAACCGGACGGAGGGTATTCGGTTAAAATTACTACCGAAAACTTGACAGTTGCTAGAAAATATTTTATGTTAGTAAAGGAAACTTTCCAAGGGGAAGTGACTATATTGGGAAAACAAGGACAGGGAAATAAGAAAACCTACACCTTGTTGATCAAAGATTTACAAATTTCGGAGAAGATATTACAGGCGACAAAATTAATAGATTCCGATGGGAACCTTTGTGCCATAGAAGGATTGGTGCGAAAGGATATCGTGCAGAGTGTTTGTTGCAGACGGGCTTTTATCAGAGGTGCTTTTCTTGCAAGTGGATCCATGAGTGATCCGGAGAAGACATATCATTTTGAAATTATCACCACATCACAGGACAAGGCGGAGCAGTTACAGGAAGTGATCCGATTTTTTCATGTAGATGCGAAGATTGTCTTACGCAAAAAATATCATGTGGTTTATGTTAAGGATGGTTCGCAGATTGTCGATATGTTGAATATTATGGAAGCACATAAAGCATTGATGGATTTAGAGAATGTGCGGATTTTGAAAGAGATGCGTAATTCCATAAATCGAAAAGTGAATTGTGAAGCAGCAAACATTAATAAGACAGTTACTGCGGCTACAAAGCAGTTGGAAGATATTTTGTACATACAGCATACCGTTGGATTTGGGGATTTATCGCCGGGACTCGAGGAGATTGCGATCCTGCGAATGGAACAACCAGATGCATCCTTGAAAGAATTAGGGAGCATGCTTAGCAAACCGCTGGGTAAGTCTGGAGTGAATCATCGCTTGCGAAAGATTAGTGAGATTGCAGATCGAATTAGAGAACAAAAGGAGGAGAAAAAACATGGTAACTAAGAAGATCACGATTAAAATACCTACAGGATTAGAAGCAAGACCAGTTGCATTGCTAGTTCAGGTGGCAAGTCGTTATGAAAGTAGCATTTATGTAGAATGTGAGGACAAGAAGGTAAATGCCAAGAGTATTATGGGAATGATGAGCTTAGGTATTGCAGCAGGAGAAGAAGTTACTGTAATTGCTAATGGAGAGGACGAAGAAGAGGCCATTGAAAATATTGAAAAATATTTAAGTAGCAAAGAATAATTCGAAAATTTTGATAGCAGGCGATTGCTTCGGTGGTTGGCCTGCTTTTCTTGCATTATAGGAAAGTGTGTTTTACAGATTTTGCATAAGGAGGTTGGTTATGGAATTTACACATTTGCATGTGCATACAGAATATAGTTTGTTGGATGGATCCAGTAAAATTTCAGAATTGATTGCAAGGACAAAGGAACTGGGAATGGACAGCATTGCTATCACAGATCATGGTGTTATGTATGGTGTGATCAACTTCTATAAAGAGGCAAAAAAAGCAGGAATAAAGCCTATTATCGGATGTGAAGTATATGTTGCACCTGGTAGCAGAAGAGATAGGGAAAATACAGTGGGAGAAAACCGATATTATCATTTGGTTTTATTGGCAGAAAATAATCAGGGATATGCCAACTTAATGAAGATTGTCTCAAAGGGATTTACAGAAGGATTTTACTATAAGCCGAGAGTGGATTATGAAGTGTTGGAAGAATATCATGAAGGTATCATTGCGCTAAGTGCCTGTCTGGCTGGAATCGTAGCTACTAATTTAAGACAGGGGTTTTATGAAGAGGCAAAAAAAGAAGCACTTCGTTTGGAACATATTTTTGGAAAAGGCAATTTCTTTTTGGAATTGCAGGATCATGGTATTCCGGATCAGGCAACCGTAAATCAAGGATTGCTTCGCATGCATCAGGAAACAGGCATTGAGTTAGTTGCCACAAATGACTTACATTATGTAAATGCAGAGGATCAGCAGGCACACGATATCTTATTGTGCATTCAGACACAAAAAAAAGTAACAGACGAAAATAGAATGCGCTATGATGGGGGACAATATTATTTGAAGTCACCAGAGGAGATGGCAAGTCTGTTTCCATATGCGCCAGAAGCTATAGCAAATACCTATCGTATTGCACAAAGATGTAATGTAGAGATTGTGTTTGGAGAATACAAGTTGCCTAGATTTGATGTGCCACAGGGATATACAGCATGGGAATATTTGCAAAAACTGTGTGAGGATGGACTGAAAAAACGTTATGGTGAGCCATCTTTGGAGCTGCAGGAAAGATTACGCTATGAATTAGATACCATTCACAATATGGGGTTTGTGGATTATTTTTTAATTGTAAGTGATTTTATAAAATATGCCAAAGAGCATGATATTCCTGTAGGTCCTGGTAGAGGTTCGGCAGCAGGAAGTGTAGTATCCTATGCATTAGAGATTACCAATATTGATCCTATTAAGTATAGTCTTTTATTTGAACGATTTTTAAATCCTGAGCGACTGACTATGCCGGATATTGATATTGACTTCTGCTACGAAAAACGGCAGAAGGTAATTGATTATGTGGTGGAAAAGTATGGAAAAGAGAAAGTAGTACAGATCGTTACATTTGGAACGATGGCGGCAAAAATGGTGATCCGGGATGTAGGACGAGCATTGGATCTTCCCTATAGTTATGTGGATAACATTGCAAAGATGGTTCCAAATGAATTGGGTATTACCATAAAGAAGGCATTGGAAATCAACAGAGAAATGAAAGAATTATATGCCAGTGATGAGCAGGCAAGATTTTTGTTGGATATTTCCATGCGATTGGAGGGATTACCAAGGCATACATCTATGCATGCAGCCGGAGTGGTAATCAGTAAAGAAGCAGTGGATGAGTATGTTCCATTGTCAAGAGCTGCAGATGATAAGATCACTACTCAGTATACTATGACAACATTGGAAGAGTTAGGCCTTTTGAAAATGGATTTCCTGGGACTTCGAACTTTAACGGTTATCCACGATGCAGTAGATATGGTAAACAGAAGGCTGCAAAAGATGGATCAACAATCAGAGGAATTTCAAAAAGCAATGAGTATTCATTCTGTTCCTCTTAATATGGAACAGATTGATATGGCAGATTCGAAAGTATATGAACTTATTGCTTCTGGAAAGACAGAGGGAATATTCCAATTAGAAAGTCCTGGAATGAAAAACTTTATGAAGGAATTAAAGCCGGAAAACATTGAAGATGTAATTGCTGGAATTTCTCTCTATCGTCCGGGTCCTATGGATTTTATTCCTAAGTATATTCAGGGTAAGAAAAACAAAGATAGCGTAACCTATGATTGCAAGGAATTAGAACCCATCCTGGAACCAACCTATGGTTGTATTGTGTATCAGGAGCAGGTAATGCAGATTGTTCGAGAATTGGCAGGATATAGTTTTGGACGAAGTGATCTAGTGCGAAGAGCCATGTCAAAGAAGAAGGCGGATGTAATGGAAAAAGAACGCCAGAACTTTGTATATGGTAATCCGGAAGAAGGAGTAGTTGGCTGTGTAGGAAATAACATTCCTGTGGAAGTAGCCAATAAGATTTACGATGAGATGACAGATTTTGCAAAGTACGCTTTTAATAAATCTCATGCGGCCTGCTATGCAGTAGTATCCTATCAGACAGCTTTCTTGAAATGTTACTATCCTGTAGAGTTTATGGCTGCCTTAATGACATCCGTACTGGATAATACAAGCAAAGTATCCGAATACATTATGAATTGTCGAAATCTTGGAATAGAAATTTTGCCACCTGATGTAAATGGAGGGGAAGGAAACTTTTCGGTTACTTATGAGAACGGAGTAGGAAAAATCCGCTACGGTTTGTCTGCCATCAAAGGTCTGGGAAGACCAATTATAGATGCTATTGTAGAAGAAAGAGATAAAAATGGGGATTATGTTGATTTAAAAGATTTTGCCATGCGTCTGTCTGGAAAAGAAGTAAACAAAAGAACCATGGAAAATTTCATAAAAGCAGGAGCTTTTGATAGCATGAGGGGCAATCGCAAACAAAAAATGTTAATATATTCCAATGTATTGGAGGAAGCAAATCGGGAGAAAAAAGATGGCATAGCCGGACAAATGTCTTTGCTGGATTTTCTGGGTGCGGAAGAAAAGAAGCAATTTGAAATTCATTATCCAAACACAGAGGAATACTCCAAGGAAGAATTGCTGGCAATGGAAAAAGAAGTGCTTGGCATTTATGTAAGTGGTCACCCGCTAGAAGACTATACAGATTTGTTAAAGAAAAATGTGACCAATACGACAATGGACTTTGCTTTGCGCGAAGACACCAATCAGCCTGTGGTATTGCCAGACGCAAAGACAATTGTTGGTGGGATGATTACCAATGTGTCAATTAAGACCACAAGAAACAATCAGATGATGGCATTTCTTGATGTGGAAGATATGTATGGAGTGGTGGAAGTTATTGTGTTCCCAAGAGATTATGAAAAAAACAGATCCTACTTTACGATAGACAGTAAAGTGCTGATTCAGGGAAAAGCGTCGGTTGAAGAAGAAAAACCGGCAAAAATCATATTGCAAAAAATCGTTCCTTTTGATGAGCTTCCAAAGCAGCTTTGGATTCAATTCGAAAATAAAGAAGTATACGAAAAGGAAGCAAGAGAATTAGAAAGTATGCTGCTTCCAAATGCAAAGGGAGCAGAGTTGGTTGTGTATTGTAGAGAAGAGAAAGCTGCGAAATCTTACGGATTAAATCAAAAAATTTCTACTACAACAGAAACTATCCAAAAACTGGTAGAGAAATATGGACAGGAAAATGTGAAGGTTGTTGAAAAAAGTATTGAAAAGTTGTAAAATAGGGATTACAATAGTTACAATTGGACAAAAGAGTATGATATAAATTGGAGGTCAAAGAAATGGCAAACAAAGTACAAACAATTGGAGTGTTAACAAGTGGTGGAGATGCACCAGGAATGAATGCTGCTATTCGTGCGGTTGTTCGAACAGCTTTAGCAGCAGGTCTTAAGGTAAAGGGTATCAAACGTGGATACGCTGGACTTTTGGACGAAGATATTGTAGACATGGATACCAAGAGTGTTGCGGACATTTTACAGAGAGGCGGAACAATTCTTTATACAGCTCGTTGTTTAGAGTTTAAAGAATTAGAGGTACAGAAGAGAGGTGCTGAGATTTTACGTAAGCACGGAATTGACGGCTTAGTTGTAATCGGTGGAGACGGTTCATTCATGGGAGCTAGCAAACTTGCAGCACAAGGTATTAACACAGTTGGTCTTCCTGGAACGATTGACTTGGATATTGCATGTACAGAGTATACCATTGGATTTGATACAGCAGTAAATACAGCTATGGAAGCAATCGATAAGGTTCGTGACACATCTACTTCACATGAGAGATGTAGTATTATCGAGGTTATGGGACGTGAAGCTGGATATATTGCATTATGGTGTGGTGTTGCAAATGGTGCAGAAGATGTTCTTATGGTAGAGAAATATGACAACGATGAGTCTAGAATTATCGAGAATATTTTATCTAAGAAGAAATTAGGAAAGAAGCATCATATCATTATCAATGCAGAGGGTATTGGTGATTCTTACGGAATGGCTAAGAGAATCGAGGAAGCTACTGGTATCGAGACAAGAGCGACAATCATTGGTCATATTCAGAGAGGTGGAAGTCCTACAGCAAGAGACCGTGTTTATGCTTCTGTAATGGGTGCTAAGGCAGTTGATTTGTTGTGCGAAGGTGCTTCAAACCGTGTAGTTGGATATCGTAATGGTGAAGTTGTGGATTTCGATATTCAGGAAGCATTAGCTATGACTAAGGGAATTGATGAATACATGTATGAGACTTCTAAGAAATTATCAAGACAGTAAAATATAAGATAAATGCAAAAAGAATGTCATTGTGCAAAGTGACATTCTTTTTGTTTGCTATGAAAGGGTTGTCAGTGGATATGCTTCATACAAGCTGATTTTGCGTTGTTAAAAGTCTTTTTGATGAAAAGAACTCCATGTATATACATGTATTATATAAGTAGAAAGTCTATAAAATGAAAAGAGAGATATCCAATTTGGTATCTCTCAATAAAATCTTCCGTATGAAGTTTAGTCACTGATTTCATCAAAATCGTCATCAAGCTCATTTGATAAAACCTTACTTTCACTAGAATTTAAAGTAACATATTCTCTGGAATCAGAAACGGTTTCTGTGAAATCTTCATCGTCAAAATCAAAGTCGTCGAATTCGCCTTCATCATCTGTATCAAAATTAGGAGCATCTGCAATATATTTTTGATATAGATAGTAAATACCAGCTACAAGCCCAAAAACTGCAAGGGATTCAAATAAAAAATGTAAAAACTTTTTCATATATATCCTGCCTTTCTTAAAAATAATCATCTTATACCTTATTATAAATCTTTTCTACATAAAAGAAAAGTAAATTTTTTGAGGTTTAAACTCATACCGAATCATTGTTTTCGTAAGCTTACCTTCTTGGAGAATATAAAATATTAGACATTGGGGGTGGATCCTTTTGAAAATAGGATAGTTAAGTTATATGGATCAAATGTCAAGAAACATATTACATGAAAAAATGATTAATTGTGCACGAAAAAAGAAAATATAAATCATGATTACGAAAAATAACTTGAAAAAATAAGAAATTGGAGTTATTATACATAAAGAATAAAGTGTGAATATAAAAAACAGTATTTGGATGTTATTTTGGAGGGAGAAAAATGGCTACTAAGAAAAGATTGGCAAAGAAAAATGAGAATAAAAAGGCTGCAACTAAGGCTGTAGAACCAAATGTAAAAGTGGAAAAAGAAGAAATAAAGGCTGAAGTAGCAGAACAGGTCGAAGTGAAAAATGAGGAAGTAAAGATTGAGGAAGTAAAAGCTGAGGAGAAGGTAGAAACACCTAAGAAAACTACTCCAGCAAAGAAGGCAGCAACGAAGAAAACAACCGCTAAAAAAGCAACAACAGCAAAAAAGGCGCCAGCTAAAAAAACAACAACAAAGAAAGTGCCAAAGAATGTGTATGTGGAATTTTGGGGTGGCCAAACCCAAATCGATGTGGAGGCCTATGAAGAGCGTGTCAAGGATATTTGGTTAAATGAATGGAACAGACTAGCTAGAGATTTAAAGAAGATTGATTTATATATTAAACCAGAAGATGGTAAAGTGTATTTTGTTGTAAATGATAATGAACATGGTGATTTGGGATTGTAGGAATTACATAGAAATTAATAATGTGTTGATGACGAAAGATTGGGAGAAAATATATCGTGTTTTTCAGTCATCAAAGAAAAAATCGAAAAGAATAAAACTTTTCGATTTTTTTGTAACTTTTTTGTGGTTTCAAATGTATTCCTAATGAACAAGGGAAAAATAGGGTTTACATCTGTAGAAAAATAAATTATAGTATAAGGTGGTGTTTGCTATGTAAGTATTGATAATAGTATGTTTTATGCAAGTTGACTTTCATGCTTCGTGATGCCTACTAAGTGAGCAAGTGTTTTATAGGCGATGAATGAGAATATGTATTATAAGATATTGTAAATAAAGAAAGGAAGGTACAGGATGAGCGATGAGCAAAGAACAGAAGACTGGGAATCATCAAGGGAGAAAATGTCTCGTGCGGATGATGACTTTCTGTTTGAAAACCAAGATATGACAGAGGAGAAAGATAATGCATATGACCCTTTTGCTTTTGAGGATACAGAGGGGTTGGAGGCGTATTTGTCAGATGCAGTAGCGAAAGTAACAGAAGAAAAAAAGGAAGAAAGTATGAGTAAAAATGATATGTTCGAAGAGAATGAACCATTGAAGATATGGAGTATAAAGAAACGAGTTTTTGTAGGATTTGGTACACTAGTTGGGTGTGTGATTTTTGCATTGACCCTTGTTTTTGGATGGGGTATGTTTCGTATTACAAAGGAACAAGGTGGCGTGTATGCAGCAACAGATTTGACAGCTGAAGAATTGGCTGCACAGGAAACCCTTCCGCCAAGAGATGGCGATCAGGTCTTGTTAGATGATCAAGTTATCAATATTTTGTTGATCGGACGAGAAGGAATTCATGATGGAAGTGGAAATGGCCGTTCGGACAGTATGATCATTGCAAGTTTGAACACAGAGGAAAAGACAATTAAGATGGTTTCTGTAATGCGAGATTGTTATGTGTCTATTCCTGGTTACAAGTCCAACAAACTGAATGCAGCTTATAGTTTTGGTGGTGGTGAATTGTTAAGTGCCACTATTGAGCAGAATTTTGGTGTGTTATTAGATGGATATGTGGTAGTTGACTTTGCAGGTTTTAAGAAGTTGATCGATAAGATCGGTGGAGTTGAAATTGAGTTAACAGAGTCTGAGGCGCAGTATTTGAATACTACAAATTATATTAGCGATAAATCTCAGAGAAATGTAGTGCCTGGAAAGCAGACAGTAACAGGAACACAGGCATTAGGATATTGTCGAGTTCGTAAGAGAGCAGCCATTAATGGTGAAAATGATGATTATGGTAGAACCTATCGTCAGAGAGCTGTATTGACGCAGGTTTATGAGAAAGTAAAAAAATTGAATATTGCACAGGCATTGAGTTTGGCAAATACGTTATTGGGATATGTTACAACAAACATTGACCGTAACGATATCATGGACTATGCAACTGCAGTAATACAGTTAGGAATTCCAGAAATAGAAACCATGAGAATTCCAGTGAATGGAGGATATAGTGGTCAGAATTTGTGGTGTGGTTCTTCATTGGTGTTGGATTCTTCTGTGAATAAAGATGCTATTTTGGATTTTATATATGGAGACGAACACGGGGAGATTACAACGATCAATCCAGATACAGTGGGAATTAGTAGTTCTACAAGTAGTTCTTCTTCACAGACAACTATCATTACGAAAGCGCCAGTTTCACAGGTGACGGTAACAAAAGCACCAGTGGCAACAAAAGCACCGGCAACAAAGTTTGATGAGGAGAGTGAAGCTACAACAGAGGTAACAGCTGCACCAGAGATTACAGCAGCACCAGAGGTGGTAGTAACAAAAGCACCAGAGATCACAGCAGCACCGGAAGTAGAACAACCTTCAGTAGATCAATCGACGGCAGGACAATCAGATGCGCAACAAACGACAGAAGATCAAGCGCCTGCAGGACAATCAGATGCAGAGCAACCGACAGGAGAACAATCGGGGGCAGAGCAATCTGCAGGAGATGGAAGTGTAGGTTAAAGCAGCGGAATAAAGCCTGTGGAATATCAAGTAAAACAAGTTCAATGGACTTAAATAAAATATGTTATATGGAGATAAGGGCAATCAGTGGAGCGATTGCCCTTATCTGATCTGTAAGGAAAAAATAGTAACAGGACAGCCATCGGCTGAACTGTTACAAAAAATATGTCAAGTATTACTTGAAAAAATTGTTGACAAATAAAAAAAACAATGATATTATTAAGTGGTTGTTGAAATATGATAAGCTTAAAGAAGAGTATCCACTCTCACCTAAGGGCACATAAGTATAGTAGCTACTTGGGTTATTGCTTTTGTTTTGCAAAGTATGGAGCGTGGATAGATTTTCTGTTCATGCTTTTTTTATTTTAGCACTAGGAACGATTGGAGAGAGTGTTAGGAAGTTTTGGAGGTGCTCGGTTATTAGCGAATTAATGATTAACGAACAGATTAGAGACAGAGAAGTGCGCTTGATTGGCGAAGATGGTGAACAGATTGGAGTTATGTCTGCGAAGGAAGCTATGAAGTATGCAAAAGAAGCAGGCGTAGATTTGGTAAAGATTGCTCCGAATGCAAAACCACCGGTATGTAAGATTGTAGACTATGGAAAGTATAGATACGAACTTGCAAGAAAAGAGAAAGAAGCGAAAAAGAAACAGAAGGTAACGGATGTAAAGGAAATTCGCTTATCTCCGAATATTGATGTGAATGATTTGAATACAAAGGCAAATCAGGCAAGAAAGTTCCTAAGCAAAGGGGATAAAGTAAAAGTGGCATTGCGTTTTAGAGGGCGTGAGATGGCACATATGGGGATGAGTAAGCAGATTTTAGATGACTTCTTCTCAAAAGTTGAGGATGTAGCCGTAATCGAAAAGCCTGCAAAACTTGAAGGTAGAAGTATGATAATGTTTTTAGGAGAAAAACGTTAGAATTACGATAGATTAGAATCAGAAAGATTTGAATAATAAGGAGGAAATATTATGCCAAAGTTAAAATTAAAGACTAAAAGAGCAGCAGCAAAGCGTTTTAAAGTAACAGGAACAGGTAAGTTAAAGAGAAATAAGGCTTACAAGAGACATATCTTAACAAAGAAGTCAGCTAAGGTTAAGAGAAACCTTAGAAAATCTACAACAGTAGATGCTACAAATGTTAAGACAATGAAGAAGATTTTACCATATCTGTAATAGAATAAGTTAGGAGGAACATGTAATGGCAAGAGTAAAAGGTGCTTTAAATGCGAAGAAGAAACACAATAGAGTATTAAAGTTAGCAAAGGGTTACAGAGGAGCTAGATCTAAGCAGTATCGTGTAGCTAAGCAGTCTGTGATGAGAGCTTTAACAGAGTCATTTGCTGGTAGAAAGCAGAGAAAGAGACAGTTCAGACAGTTATGGATCGCTCGTATCAATGCAGCAGCAAGAATGAACGGTTTATCATATAGCAAGTTTATGTATGGATTAAAGTTAGCTGAGGTTCAGGTAAATAGAAAGATGTTATCTGAAATGGCAATCAACGATCCAGAAGGATTTACAGCTTTAGTTGAAGTTGCAAAGAGCAAATTAGCATAATCTTAGTAGATTAGATTGGAAGAGTCATCAGGTTAGGATCTGGTGGCTCTTTTTGGTTTTTGGCCTGTAATCAACGGTACCGTACATTAGACATACATGTCTAGTCTGCAAAAATAGGACATTTCTCGCTTTGTGTCGTGTTTTTGAGTTTGTATATCAGTTACTCTATGGGGGGAAAGGAGGTAAAAATATGGATCAAAAGAAAATTGGTTCCTTTTTGAAAGAACTCAGAAAAGAGAAGGGCTTAACACAAGAACAGCTTGCTGAACGACTAAAGGTTTCCAGTCGGTCAGTTTCGAGATGGGAAACAGGAAACAATATGCCGGATTTGAGTATACTCGTTGAATTATCAGATTTTTATAATTTGGATATTAAAGAAATCATTGATGGAGAAAGGAAAAGTGAGAATATGGAAAAAGAGACAAAGGATACGTTATTAAAAGTGGCAGAATACAGTCAGCTTGAAAAGAAAATGATGAAAAGGAAAATATTGATATTTACAATTGTGGCAGTAGTATTAATGGTTGTTGCGTTGATATTAGAATCTTCAGAAATTTTTGGTGGCATTGATAATCGCTGTATAATAAATATAACCGAATTTATATATGGAATAGCAACTGGTAGTATGATACTTAATATATTATATTTATCAGGAATGATGGAAAAAGTACATTGTTGGAAAAGGAAGCTCATTAAGAAGTAACATTAGTGTGAGGTAATTTTCATGAAGTTGCAAGGTTTTATGCCTTGCAACTTTCTCTGCTAAATACGACCGATAGCTACTGCTTTGCTATTAAAAGTAGTATTCGGTTTGTTTGAAAAATTACTTGACATAAATAGGGAGATATACTATACTATTATAGTATTCCTCGATAGCTCAGTCGGTAGAGCGCATGACTGTTAATCATGATGTCGTTGGTTCAAGCCCAACTCGGGGAGTTTTCTATGAAAATAGAATATGCGGAAGTGCTGGAATTGGCAGACAGGCATGGCTAAGGATCATGTGTCTGAAAGACGTGTGGGTTCAAGTCCCATCTTCCGCATTATAATTTTAAGAAGAAGCCTTGATTTTCAAGGCTTTTTTTTATATCTGCGTAGTACATTATTAACAGCATAG
>JBGVLO010000077.1:0-3775 GCA_045124315.1 Lachnospiraceae bacterium | reverse complement strand
TTAAAAGATAGGACAATTTGCACTTTTCCTTTCTCATATTTTACAAATCAGGTAATTGTGAAACTATCAAAAGCGTCCTCGCAATGTTTTGTTCCCTTTGTATCATTTAAACTTTTCCATTATTACATCCAATAGTCCCTGATTTACCTTTTCTTCATAGTAATCATACAGTTCAGCATAAGCCCTCACTGCCCAGCCGGCATTGGCAGTATGAAAAGGGTAACTACGGTCCTTCGCATATTTCCTTCGGTAGTTCTCCAAATACTCTTGCGCACTTTCTATATCCCCCAACTGAACAGCGATATAGGAAAGAACCGGCCATTCAAAGTCTTCCTCCAGTTCTAAAGTCTGCCATGGATGTTCCTTAGAAAGTTCTGAATATAATTTTTCTATATCTTCCTTCTCTGTCACATACATTCCACAAGCCACCGGATAGACCTGAACAATGGCATAGGGATAAAACTCTTCCATACCATGGAAATTCAAATAAGAAAAATCCGAATCCATTCCTATCTCAAATCGTTCTTCTTCTGAGTTCCAGAAGGACTCTTTTATTTTCTCCCTGCCTGTTATCGTAACCTGTTTAAAAAAGGATTCAAGACTATCTTTGTTTTTCCAGTTTTCTAATTCCTCATTTTCTGAATTCATAAGGCCGTACATCTTTTCATAGGCCTCTAAAACCTCCAGATTATCCATCAGATAATAGACTTCTTTCTCTTTTGAAACCTTCGTCAGTCCATTTTCGCTTATCTCTGTAAGTCTTAATACACATAATTCCGTTGCCGCTTCAGCATAGGGAATCTCCTTAAGGCTCCCTCCCTTTTCTACATAAGTGGCAAGAAGATTTAAGTATAAAGCAATATAGGAATCCACCGAATCATAAGTCTCTTTGGATTCCAAACCTTCTAATGTTACACGGTAATCACTTATGATTCCATCTGATTTTACCAATTCCTCCGAATGCCAGTTCAGATAATTCGCTACAATCTGAAGTTCTTCCTCTCCCGGATTACCGGCTAACATTCCAAGAGCTGCCAAACAGGAAAAATAAGGAACCACTGAACCGGATTCGTCTTCCCCTAATTCATAAAGATAAATCACTCCTTCTTCCCCCTGCTGGGAGGCAATCCATTCTTTCTCCTCTTCCATGCAATTTAAATAAAACTCCATTTCATCCCCATAAAGGGCTTTATTTTTCTCTCTATAGCGCTGATCTGCCACCAAAAACACTACAATCGCAAGAAAGCAAATTATGAAAAGCAACATGAATGGAATCCAGATTCTAACGGTGCCTTTTTTCCTTCTCATTTTTCTTTTCTAAACCTCCCATTGTTTAGTTCACACATCCCTGATATAAATCTGTGATATGTTCATCTAAAAAGGTTAATCTGGTATGAATCGAACCTTTCAATTGTTCAATACCTTCTTCATAACTTGTGATATTTCTGGAAGAACCATCTATTTCCGCTAGTAAATAACTATAAAAAGTATATCCCCAGACTGCAAAATTACGTTCCTTTGCTTCACCCAATTCTTCCACATAGGCATCAATCCGCTGATAAAGATATTCCTCACTTAAGGTTCCTTCCCGTAATTCCCAGTACCTTTCTACTACCTTATCCACAAATGCCCTATCCTGAAGTAATCTTGAAAACCAGGCATTTTCCTGGAGGAAAAATTCTTCATAATCCTGTATAAACCACTGATAGTTATCAAAACAGTTGTTATAATCCCAAATGGCAATCTGCAATTTTCCGCCTAGTTCTTTATAAATATAGGTAGATAGGTTCCCCGCATCATGGTTCATGGTTACTTCATTTAAGATATAATAATTTACAAAATTGTCTACATCAAGATACTTGGCATAACCTTCCTTCGGATCGTCAAATTTTTCTCCATACAATACCCGTTCAAAGGTATCAATGTCATTGGTAATCCATTCCTGTTGTTTATTGGTAAGGTTACTTTTCGTTGGATAATCAATGTACAAAGAATTATTGGTCTTTCCCGCATAATATCCATATACATTTAAAGGATTTTCCTCCGTGCCTACTCTGTCCCGCTTCACAATGTAAGCGGTCTCTCCACTGGCCAAAGCAAATTCACATAGACGCAGGCGGCTTTCCCCATTGGTAACCGGTTCTACTGCCAGATAAACACCTTGATACTCTCCATCTATAAATAATTCCACATACCGGCAATCCGGTGCCCATTCAAAAATTTCTCTACCTAAGCCATACACCAGACGGTTTCTGATTAAAGTTTTATCCAGAAAAGGTCCATTTAATACCCATTCACTATTTTTTCCCATACCTAAGAATTCATATTCTTTGGCGTTGGTACTTCCCTCTTCTTTGTAAAACTTAATGCGATACTGTTTTTTATCAAACTGTGAATAAGAAGAAGCTCCTCGGTAATTTATCATAATATCTGCTTCATAATCCGGAATTTCCATGACAGACCGGGCTTTCCCATTCACATCCGCATCCGTTACTGCAATGGTGGACCATATTTTATTTTCTTTACTAATCTGCTGTCCATTGGTATTAATATGTAAGATTGGCAGGGTAGTGTCAAACACCCCGATATCATAATAGTTAAGATATTCTTCATCCGGTTTGATCCAATTGGGAACACCACTTCCCGTCTCCTTGGAAACTAAGGTCTTTTCCGCCACCCTTGTTCCTTCCTGGTCCTGGTACGCCTCACCAACAAACACTACAGTCAGCAGAAGTACTGCCATACTTGTACATGCAATGATTTTCTTCATATCCTTCACTCCAAAGCTCTGCTTATCTGGAAATATCGTCCTGCTGCTCTACAAGATTTACCCTGATTACGCCTTCTACCTTCATCAAACGTTGTGCAATGTCCACCTTCTGCTTTTCATCTGCCTTTTTCAAAGTATCTTCTTTTACCCTGTAAACCAATTCACAAGAAGTTGCAGTTACGTTCTTAATGGTCCGGTGTGCCTTTCCATTAAAATGCTTATCTACTGTAGTTTCAATCCCATTTTGTGCCTCTAGCTTACCTTGGATAATTAAAAGCTGCTGTCCGGAAGAAACCGACTGCTTTGTTACAAGCATAAAAATTAATAGGAACACACTTCCAACTCCAATCAGTGCATACTGGGAAACCCCACATCCGATACCGATTGCAATTGCCCAGAAGATAAAAGCTGCATCCCTTACATCCTTGATGGCGGTACGGAAACGAATAATCGACAACGCACCCACCATACCAAGAGAAAGCGCAATATCATTACTAATGACTCCCATAATCATGGTAGTTGTAATGGCAATGGCTCCCAGACTAACATTAAATTTTCTGCTATAGGAAACTCCGGAGTAGGTGATTTTATAAACAAACATAATAAATAATGCTGCTATCAAAGCTACCACATTATTCAGTATGATGGTCATTACGTCCAGATTGGTTCCATCCATTAATTCTTCTAAAATAAATTCTCTCATTCTTTTACCTATGCAATTCGCAGATCATCCTGCGAAACTGCCCAATTAAACCAGTTGAAAGAAGGGGCAGTCTGCACTTTACCTTTCTTTTCTTCATTTCTTTCAACCTTTTCATCCTATTTACTATAGGTAATTGCGAAACCATAATATTTTATGTGAAAGTGATTCAAAAGTAACAAGACAACGCAGGCACGCTTTCGCTGCGTTCGGCTCGTAGCGGTACTAAACTCAAGGCTTTGCCTTTCGTTAAGTACCGACGGCCGCCCAAGCACCTGCTTATGTATTTGTTTCTTTTGAATCAC
>JBGVLO010000076.1:0-1795 GCA_045124315.1 Lachnospiraceae bacterium | reverse complement strand
ATTGTTCACTTCCATGGCAACCTATGTTGCTGCACCGGCACTGATCTATGTAGGATTGGAACTGGTGTTAAGATTTAGGTCGTATGACCGAAAGAAAGTGGCATTTTTTATCTTTGGTTTGTGTATCATCGCTTATGTTGGAATGACCTTTAATATTGGAAATGCAGTTTTGTACGGATTGATTCTTTATACTGTAATGAAAATCACAATCGAAAAGAAAAAACCGGTATCCCATTGGTGGGTAATGCTGATATTTGCAGCAATTAACCTGGTTTTGGATTTTGTTGCGTAAGGAGGAAGGATATGAGCTTATTATTATCAGTATTTTTTATTGCATCGGGAACCGTATCCTTCGTATTGGCGGTGAACA
Organism: Lachnospiraceae bacterium; assembly: GCA_045124315.1. Taxonomy (GTDB): domain Bacteria; phylum Bacillota; class Clostridia; order Lachnospirales; family Lachnospiraceae; genus CAG-411. The sequence goes on along the minus strand of JBGVLO010000076.1, from coordinate 1,425 downwards.
ATATTATTCAGGAAGATAAACATCTGCCTGGAAACTGGTATTTTCTCTTTCTGGGTCTTTTTAGTTTTATCTGGTCTCTTGGAATGGGAGTATTTACATTGCAGACCACCGAGGAAGGGGCATTTTTTTGGAGAGCCTTTTATCTTATTGGAGTAGTTGGAGAGTTAGTTATGGCAGGGCTTTTGGTAGGAATATGGCTGAACATTCCGCCCTTTTTCAAAAAAATAGCAGATGTCTTTTTTGTATTTGGTGCCTTGGTGGCATATCCCATGCTTAGTGTCAAAAATGCTTGTGAATTTGTGCTTACAGACTATGGAATGTCATATTGTACCGTAAAATATGTTGGACGAACCACTTATAACGTATATTTAATTATATTTCTTATCCTTGTATGTTTGGAAATGGTATATTGTCTTGTCCGCAGAGAAAAGAAGAGGGAAGTGGTTATGGCAAAGGCCTGTATTCTTGTGCTTGTGATTGTTACCCTGGGGTTGTTTATGGACACCTTTACCCTTGGGGAACCACGTCCGGCATTTCCGGCAAGTTCCATTTGTCAGCCCATAGCTGTTATCTTTGCTTATGCCATGTCCAGAAAGACCAAAATAAACAATATTAGTGTACAAAACCTGTCGGATTACATCTATGCATCTGTGAATGTACCGATGTTGATTGTGGATGAACATCGGTATCTGAAAATATGCAATGCAAAAGCCATTGATTTTTTTGATATGCCGGAAGAATTGTTAAAACAGAAAACACTAGAAGAATTGTTTGATTTTCCATTGATAACAGAAACTGAAAAAAATGAATCATCAAAGACAATAGAATGTACCTGTGTATTAAATCATAAAGTTTGTAAGTTAGAAATTAGTCATGTTAAGGACAGTTATAATGAATTTATCAGCGATATTATTGTAGTAAACGATATGACGGAAACCTACCGGATTATAGAAGAATTAAATGTGGCAACAGAAGAAGCAGTCCGTGCCAATAATGCCAAGAGTATATTTCTTGCAAACATGAGTCATGAGATTCGTACGCCAATGAATTCCATTATCGGCATGAGTGAGATATTACTGAGAGGTGAACTTGAGGATGAAACCGCTAAGAACGTAAGCCAGATCTATAATGCAGGAAAGGGCTTGTTAGAAATTATCAATGACATATTGGATCTTTCCAAAATTGAATCCGGCAAATATGAGATTGTGAAGGAAGAATATGATTTTGCTTCTGTCCTGTATGATGTTGTCAGTCTGATTAAAATTAGAATTACAGAAAGCGAAGTAAGCTTAAAATATGAAATCGGGGCTCATGTGCCAAGTATTTTGTATGGAGATGCAATACGGATCAAGCAAATTCTTATTAACATACTGGGTAATTCCGTAAAGTTTACAAAAAAAGGTTTTATTAAGCTTGTAGTTGATA
>JBGVLO010000075.1:0-2597 GCA_045124315.1 Lachnospiraceae bacterium | reverse complement strand
GTGACTATATACCGCCGTATAATGCGCACGTAGTAGAAAAATTGGAAAGGTCAGGTGCAATTATTCTGGGAAAATTGAATATGGATGAGTTCGCTATGGGGTCTACAACAGAGAACTCTGCGTTTAAAATTTGTAGAAATCCATTAGATACGAACAGAGTTCCCGGTGGTTCGTCCGGTGGGTCTGCAGCTTCTGTTGCAGCAAAAGAAGCGGTATATACACTTGGATCTGATACGGGTGGATCTATTCGGCAGCCGGCATCATTTTGTGGTGTGGTTGGTATGAAGCCTACATATGGAAGTGTTTCCAGATATGGACTTGTTGCGTTTGCATCTTCGCTGGACCAAATCGGACCGGTTACAAGTACGGTATTGGATAATGCACTTGTATTGAACGCAATTGTTGGATATGACAGAAAAGATGCGACATCCATTAAGCGGACCTACGAAGACTATACTGCTGATATTCGGAGTGGAGTAAAAGGAATGAAAATCGGTATTCCGTCGCAGTTCTTTGGGGATGGCATTTCTGATGATGTAAAAAAAGCGGTTCTTGCCGCTGCAGAGACCTATCGAACAATGGGGGCAGAACTTGTATCAGTTTCCATGCCTTCCATTGATTACGCATTGTCCGCTTACTATGTGATATCATCGGCAGAGGCTTCATCAAATCTTGCTAGGTTTGATGGTATTCGTTATGGCTATCGATGCGATGGATACGACGATATTGACGAATTTTATAAAAAGAATCGTAGTGAAGGATTTGGAACAGAAGTAAAAAAGCGCATAATGCTTGGTACATTTGCACTTTCCGCCGGTTACTATGATGCTTATTACAAAAAAGCTTTACAGGTAAGAAGTTTAATAAGAAAAGAATTTACTGAGGTGTTTGAAAAGTGCAATTTCATCATTTCACCTGTAGCACCTACAGTTGCATATAAAATAGGTGAAAAGGTTCACGATTCCTTACAAATGTATATGGGAGATGCCTATAGTGTTCCGGTAAATATTGCAGGTATTCCGGCACTTACGTTGCCATGCGGACTAGGTGAAGAAAATATGCCGGTAGGAATGCAGCTGATTGGTCCGGCATTTAGTGAAAGTATATTGTACCGTGCAGGTTATGCATTTGAGAACAGAGGAAAGTGAGGTAAAATTCAATGAAGATGATAAAAGATTATGAAATGGTTATCGGTCTTGAAGTTCATGTAGAATTGAAAACCAAGACAAAGATATTCTGTTCCTGTCCTACAACATATGGTGCAAAACCAAATACGCAGACTTGCCCTGTGTGTATGGGACTTCCAGGCGTTTTGCCTGTTTTGAATAAAAAAGTGGTGGAATATGCGGTGAAAGCGGGACTTGCAACAAACTGTAAAATTGCACATTTTTCAAAGCAGGACAGGAAAAATTATTTTTATCCCGACTTACCGAAAGCATATCAGATTAGCCAGTATGATATTCCTTTGTGTGAAAACGGATATCTTATGATTGAAACAGAGGAAGGTTCGAAAAGAATCGGAATTACCAGAATTCATATTGAAGAAGATGCAGGTAAACTGGTTCATGATGATAAATATGGCACAATGATAGATTGCAACCGGTGCGGGGTGCCGCTTATTGAAATTGTTTCCGAACCTGATATTCGTTCTGCAAAAGAAGCAGTTGCTTATCTTGAAAAACTACGGACAATCATTCTTTATAGCGGTATATCTGACTGTAAGAGGAATGAGGGGGCGTTTCGATGTGATGTGAATCTTTCGGTTCGTAAAAAAGGACAAACTGAATTTGGTACACGTACAGAGATGAAAAACATTAACTCTTCTCAATATGTTGCACAGGCTATTGAGTATGAATATAAGAGGCAGGTTGAGACAATTGAATCCGGTGAAAGAATTGTACAGGAAACAAGAAAATTCGACCAGGAAACAGGAAAGACTTATGCAATGCGAACAAAAGAAAATGCAAATGATTACCGATATTTTCCGGACCCTGATTTACCGCCGATTGAACTTACCGATGATGATATTTTAAAACTTGAAAGTGAAATAGGGGAGTTGCCGGATGAACGGAAACAAAAGCTTATGAAAACATATGGTCTTACTGCTTATGATAGTGAAGCGCTATTAACTGATCCGGCGATGGCAAATTATTTTGAAGAAGTTGCAAAGCATACTACATATTACAAGATTGTAGCCAATATTTTTACTACTGAAATAATGAAACTAAACAAGGAAGGTTTCTTTTGTCCTGTGAAAGCAGAAAATATAGCGAGGCTTGCCACTCTTTTTGGAGATCAGATTATTAATTCATCCACTGTAAAACAATTATTTGGAAGAATGTGGATGAGAGATTTTGACCCTGTTGATGTTGTTGAAAAAGAAGAACTGGCACAAATTAATGACCGAGAAGTGTTGGATGCCATTGTTGAAGAGGTTTTAAAATCTAGTGAGAAACTTATCAACGACTATAGAAATGGAAAGGGAAAAGCATTTGAAGCTCTTATGGGCAAAGCTATGGGATTAACGAGTGGAAAGGCAAATCCGGTTGTTTTGGCTGAATTATTGAAGAATAGATTATAAGAGAAAGCTGGTTGGA
>JBGVLO010000074.1:0-2528 GCA_045124315.1 Lachnospiraceae bacterium | reverse complement strand
GAACGGAAAAGAGCTGTACAAGCTGGTGGATGGAGAAAGGCGTTATCGTGCCACTATGGAGGCTATTGGAGAGGGTGCAAACATTCCCTGGATCAAGGCTCTCAAAGCTCCTAAGAATGCCACTACAGAGGATCTGTACATAGAGCAGATGATGAGAAACGAGGGTAAGCGTTTCACTGAATACGAATGTGCCCTGATGTTTCGCAGATTCAAAGAGGAGTTTGGCTACAGCCAGGTAGAGATAGCGGATAAGTTCAAGAAATCCCCAGCTTTCGTAAGCAAGTGCCTCTCCCTCCTGGATCTCCCTCCATACATTCAGGAAAAGATCGTAAGAGGTGAGCTTTCGGCAAAGGCAGCCAGGGAAATCGCTTCAAGCTATGAAACCCCAAAGGAACAGGTAAAGGCTGCAAAGTCGGCTGTGGATTCTGCCCTGAAACAGGGTAAGGCTTTAGCGACAAACAAGGAGGTGCTGGGAAACCTCAAAGATTCCAGAGAGGCTAAGAGTATTTCTGAGGCTCTGAGAAAGGTTTGGGCTTACCTGGATGGTGGCAGCACCCTGGTAGATATTGATGCTCTGGCAAAGCTCCTGGATAAGACAGAAAGCCTAAGCCAGGCGATGCGTGAATACAAAAAACAGATGTAGCTATGGAAAAGATAGAGTTTACTATACAAATTACCCCAAGCAGCGAAAGAGAGCCAGGAGCACCGAAAGCGAAACTGCCCAGGAAACTCAAAAAGGATATTATCAAGGTGGCTGGCAGAACAGCCTACAGGGAAATGATTGCTAAGATGCAACAGTATTACAATGTGTTTGGATATAGAAAGTTTAACATAAAACGGACAAAAGTATGAAAGTATTATTTTTTGACTTAGAAACTACAGGAATACTGGCAAATCTGCACGGCATACACCAGCTAAGTGGTGCTGTAGTGATTGATGGAGTAATCAAAGAGAAATTCAATTTTAAGGTACAGCCAAAACCTGGTGCTAAGATTGATGCAAGAGCCCTGGAAGTGGGAGGTGTTACTGAGGAGCAGATCATGGCTTATCCTCCTATGGGAGAGGTGTACAATCAGTTTGTAGCCATGCTTGCTAAGTATGTGGATCGCTTCAATAAAAAGGATAAGTTTTTCCTGGCTGGCTTCAATAATGCTCATTTTGATAATGAGTTTCTTAGAGCTTGGTTTACCCATAATGGCGATAAATATTTTGGATCCTATTTCTGGAGCAATAGCCTGGATGTAATGGTGTTGGCGACTCCTTACTTGGCAGATAAGCGTGCCGAAATGGAAAATTTCAAGCAAGGTACTGTAGCAAAGGCACTGGGAATTAAAATAGATGATTCAAGACTGCACGATGCAGAGTACGATATAGAAATCTGTAAGGCTATCTATGATATTGTTACTAAACCATACAATGAAAAGGAGATTGAATAATGATTTATATCGGAATAGACACAGGCGTGAATACAGGAATTGCAATATGGGACAGTAGGAAACGAACTTTGTTAAGTGTTTCCAGTATGAAGATACATAAGGCAATGGATGAGGTTAAACAATGGAAAGGTATTGCGGAAGCGACAGAAACAAAACTCATAATAAGAGTGGAGGATCCAAGACAGCGTACATGGTTTGGCACCGAGAATATGAGTAGAGAGGATGAGCGAGATAGGCTGCAAGGAGTTGGGTCTGTCAAACGTGATGCTTCTATTTGGGATGCCTTTCTGAAAGATTTAGGCGTAGAGTATGAAATGGTGGCTCCAAAGCGTAACATTACTAAAATAACACATGAATATTTTTGTTCTATAACAGGTTGGAAAAAACGCACTAATGAGCATAGTAGGGATGCTGCTATGCTTGTAGTAGGACATTAATAGAATTTTTCTTTTTTAAAATGTGTTTACTAAACACATTTTGTTTATCTTTGCATTATTAACTAAGTAAAATAATTAGAAAATGATTTTGATAATGATTTTTTTAGTGTTACTCTTTTCTTTCTTATGGTGGATGGGAGGTAAAGAGTTGATAGGTGAATGGCTTATGCGCTTATTCCCCGTTGAACGCCTGAAAAAGGGTGATAAAGTAGATGTTTTCCTTAATGGAGAACTCAATAGAAATGCAACAATTACAGGCATTAACTCTGGAAATATTTATATATATGATAGATTACCTCTTCCAGTGGATTATAGGAGTACTTTCTATGCTACAGGTGTGGATAAGAACGATGGTAGTAAGCTGGTGTATGTAAAAAACCGAAAGCATTACAAATTCGTGCGTGCTGCTGAATTTGTGAAAAGGGTTTTCAATGTGCTGGATGATGCCGAAAACCTGATACCAGAGGATCCTGTAATGGTGGAAGCTGCCACAATGGGAGCTGCTACAGAAACAGAATCTGATTCTGAAACAGAAACCGAAACTGAGGAGGCTGGCGATGGTTTGTAGTGAGATCCAATATCTGGCACTATCTGAGATTGATTTGCTCCCTGAGAATCCCAGGACTATCACAAAGGCAGATTTTCAACGCCTGGT
>JBGVLO010000073.1:0-9196 GCA_045124315.1 Lachnospiraceae bacterium | reverse complement strand
CCAAGTGACCTATTTTTCAATTGCCATAAACACTAAGGCTATAGCCAGTATTTTCTCCTATTTCTTTTGAGAGATTTATCGTTATATTATCTGTACATTTATAATCCACCTCATCTCCTGGCTTCAAATTGGAAACTGTGTCTACTATATCTTTTAATGATGATGTTTCAAATTTTTTATCAAGATTTGATAATATTATGTCTAATGCGTCTGACAATTCTTTATTTTTATCATCACTTTCAAAATATCCAGGCTGTACATTAACCGCAATTCGTGAACAATATTCTCCATCTTTTGATGTAATTTGAATTTGAACATAGTTTGACTTTCCAATATATCGATAAATGTAAGTTTCTAATTCTTCTTCAAATCCCTGCTTTTTCATAGCTTCGCAAATACTACTAAATTCAATATTTCTACCATTAGCTGCGAATTCTTCCTCTTCCTTTATGGCAATCAAGTCTTCCTGTGATAATTCTTCTGTATTAGTTTTATCATAAATTTCAATTGTATTAGAATGTTGATATTTCGAACATCCAAATAATAAACAACTACTGATTAAAACAGTCATCATGAACATCTTTTTCTTCATAACGAATTCTCCCTTCTTCCATTTCATATACTTTGTCACACAGTTTAAAAATATTTCGTTCGTCATGACTTGTAAGCAAAATTGTTTTTCCTTTCTTTTTTTCATATTTTATCAATTCCTCAACTCTCTCTATGCTCTTTTTATCTAGTGCGTTAAATGGTTCGTCTAATATAAAATACTTCGGATCTTCCATAAAAGCCTGCACAATCCTTAATTTCTGTTTCATTCCCAACGAATATTGGCTATATTTCTTATTTTTTTCTTTCAGAAGATCTACTTGCTCAAGCCAATGTTCAATTTCTGGAGTAGATACTTTTTTCTGTATCGCTGCCAAAATTTCCAAATTTTCTAATCCTGAATACCCACCCATAAATTGTGGTTCACCTATTATAATACCAGCATCTTTGATATAACTGTCTTTCATCGAAATACCATCTACCTTTACATCTCCTTGATCTGGCTTAATGTACCCACATATAGCTCGAAGCAGCATGGTCTTACCACATCCATTATATCCTACAAATCCATAACATTGACCTGACTCCAAAGTGAGTGTAATATCATCCAATACTTTTTGCTTTTTCAGCGTTTTTGAATAATTTTCTATGCAAATCATTATCTTTTATCCATCTCCAATCTATTTCACTCTAATTTCAACAAATCAATTTTTCTATTTATAATATGTACAATGACACATAACACAAGAATCAACAGCATGCCTTGAAAATTAAGCGCACTGGAAAAAAGTAATAGGTTGATCTTTTGGCATTTCATTTTTGCATCAATCATTAACAAAATAACCACTAGAACAAATCCTGCCAAAATAGAATCCGTAAGCCCTCTTCTTAAATAAATATACAAAACAATCTCTTTTACAAATAATAAAAACACTATTTTAGAAACAGCTCCCAATACCAATGCAGTCAAGATTTTATCCCATCCTGTAATTGCATATCCACCAATATAACCATAGCAAAATACGGATACATAATATGCAACACTATAGATAAAGATAAGAGCTACTTGCTCTGTAAACAGACCATTCACAAAATTTCTCTCCTTATACTTTCTTGCATATATAAATTGATAGTATCCTTTGGGTTTTGTAAGAAAATTGGATACTGAAACAAATAATCCAAATAATAAGAAAGATAATGGTTGAAACATGAGTCCCATATCATTCCAAGACAGATAAAAAATTTCACCCACATTGTCGCCTACCAATATATAACTGAAAAAATCATATATGTCTGGATAATAGTTTTCTATACTGCATAAGTGATGAAATTTTACATTCAGCATTTTGCACTGTAATGTTCCCAACAACATTGCAAAGAACAGCACTCCAAACATCCATACTATATTTTTATAAAATAACTTCTTCATTTTTTTTAATCCCACACAGTAACAAAACAACATCAACAATCACTAATGATATAAGAGGTACAAAACATTCCCATGTTGTATAATTAGTACAAAAAACTGTAGTACAAGATGAAATCTGAAGTATTCTAATTCCAAAGCCTTCTCCAATATACGATCCCACAACATATACAAACATTGGGAAAATTATAGCTGTAAGCTTATTATTAAAACAAAGAATAGTTCCACAGGTCATAAGGGCAAACAAAACTCCTAAAAGAAAATAAATCGTAAAATCCATAAAACATAGAAACAACAATGGATGTTTTTGATATAAACTGTAATGAAATATCGATTCAAATCCGCCTAAACTATTCATTTCTGGAAGACAAAAATAATATCCCAGCAAAAAATATAATAAAAAACCTATACTTATGCTTAATCCTCCCATTAGCCCATAAGAAGCAATAGCTTTTCCTAGTTCTTTTCTTCTGCTCAAAAATCTGTTTGCACCTGTTTTAAAGAATGTATTACACTCTAAAAAAAAGGGTAGTGCCGATATAATTGCATATATTGGGAAAATATGTTCATTGTACCAATTCCCATCTTGAAGCCAAAATTCCCAATATAGTAAACTGTCTATGGCATTTTTCTTGATCTCATATATATTCACGTTTTCAGAAACTTCAGAACTATAATCGTATAATAATATATCAAGAATTTCACTATGAAAAAAAAATGAAATTACTAATATATAAAATAAAAGAATGATTGAAATAAACAGATACTTATTCTTAAATCTTTTAAAATGTAGGGATTTCCTATTTTTCATCCACATATCCTCTCTTTTCGTATCGTATTAGATGTTCCATGATTTTTTAATATTATTAGATTATCTGCAAATGGAAAACATACAATATACTTTACATATATTGTAATTTACTTCATTACAGATAAATGGTAAAAAACATATTTCGTTACAGTTCACATACCTATGAACTGTAACGAAATATTCTAAATTGATTTTAACATCAAATTATCCGCTCTATTACACAATCTCTTGTAACTTACTACATTTATGAAATGCAAGAGCGCATCTGCCAACTTACTGTCTAGGATCAGGTGACCATGTTCCAGAAACAATCGTTACCTGTCCACCTCCTGTATTATAGGTCTTCCTCATATTAAGCCTATACTTTTTGTTTTGTTCCGCTCCCACTGTACTCATGCTAGCTCTTGTTCCTCGTTGCAATGCAACTGCGCCATAACTCCCACCACCATTGTTATTTTTCATACGGAAAGTAATCCATGCCTCTCCACCATCAGGTCTTAAATTAACAACAGTCTCCTGCTTTGAGGAAGTCTTTTGTACTGGTTCTGTTAATGTATCTTGCGAATAATATACAGTATAGTTATCCAAACACCCAATATTTCGTGCAGAAGCAATTAAGCCACTCGATCCCATACCTATAGTACCTGCCATTGCTAAAACTAATAATTTATTTAAATATTTCATAATAATAACACCTCTCAATTTTTTTATCACTTGATTTGTTGTTCAAGTTAACTGCTTGCCTATTCAAAAAGGCAGCATTCCGTTACATTTTGTATTAAGCTTATAATTAGACTCTACTATAGTCCAAGTAATCTTTTTTTAGTTCATACAAATCTGTTGAATACATTGCCATTTGCATCTTCCTCCTTCGTACTGTACTAAGCGCTCAATTTCATTGTATCCTCTCGTGTTTTACTTTTCCAGTACAATGGTGTGAAATGCATTTTTTTTGTATAGAAAAAGAGCTGTGCACTAATTTTTAGTGCAACAGCCCCTTTTGGGGGGACAGATTTCTGTCAGCACCCTGGTCCTCGTATTTTATTGCAGGAAAATTAATTTTTTTCACTTCACAGAAAATAAAGTTGCGTTAGTAATTATGATACTTCGCATTTAACTCATTCAAATCTTGTTCTAACTTTACTGCCATTTGCTCTAAATCTTCATCATTTGCCTTTTTCAGCAAATTCTGATATTGTTCCTCCAACTCATATAATTTTTTGCAATGCAGTCGAATCTTTTCTGCCGTCTTCTCATCATAGAAAGTTGCTGCTCTTTTGTTATCTTCAGCTGCGGCATGAATCGTATTTAACAGAATTTCGATATCTGAGCGATAATCATATATACCTAATTCAATTTCTGTTTCAGCAATTTCTTCCGTAAGTTCTTTTAATTGTTCTTCCTTTTTGGTTGTTTCCTTAGCCGTTTCTGCATCTGTTTTTTCAAGATTTTCCTTTTTTTCTTGTAATTGTTCTAATTCGTCTTGCATCTTTTCTGTTGCAATCTCCATTGTTATTTCGCTCTCTGCCTGTGTGTTTTGAACAGTTACATTTTTTCTATTAGCGTGCCATGCTACTGTAACAAAGCTTACCACACACACTATTCCTGCTCCAACTAAAATTTTTTTCTTCATACTCATTATCTCCTAATCTGTCATGTCGTAATATTTAACATATGAATATGTTGTTGACAATATATATTGATGCATGTATATACCTTTTTGGCCTGACGTATGTTGTGCCATAAGTAAAGTTGCTCTTCCATTAAAGGTACTATACCCATGAGCTATCTGAGAATGACACATATTGGTTGCACCGGTTCCGTATTGTATCACATCGCCCTTTTGAATTGTTCTTTTGATATTATCCGCAACATCCATTTTATTACTATAGGTTAACCCTGATAGATTTCTTCCATAGACGTGGCTTGCATGATTTTTCCAATATCGTCTAAAATAATCTGCATTTTCCCAAGTGGCTGAATGTGGACGCCATCGACTTGTATCTTCATAACTTGGTAGGCTAGATGATCTTCTTTTACCACCTGCTTCTAAACACTGGGATACAAAATTTGTACAATCTAAGTTTGCTATATAATATTTGTTAGTGTTATATGATTCCGCCCAACGTTCAGCATACTGTTGTGCATCATCCCTATTATATGCTTTTGCAGTTGTCACTGTTCCTCCAGCTATTAGCAATGAAAATAGCATAATACCTATTTTTAATTTCTTCTTTAGCATAGACACTCTCCTTCTAATTCATCCCCTTACTTCAAACGGAGAGGATAAATGTTTTTTTGTTCAATATAAAGCTTATATAATTAGACTTTACTATAGTCCAAGTAATCTTTTTATTAGTTCATACAAATCTGTTGAAAACATTGCCATTTGCATCTTCCTCCTTCGTACCTGTACTAAGCGCTCAATTTCATTGTATCCTCTCGTGTTTTACTTTTCCAGTACAATGGTGTGAAATGCATTTTTTTGGTGTGAAATGCATATTTTATACATCGGGTATCATAATATGTAGTGAAAATATATGGTTTTTCCCTTCCCAATGAATCATTCCATGATACTTTTCTACCACATCCTGCATGTTTTGCATTCCATATCCATGGTTTTTGGCGTCTCTTTTCTCACTGTTCATTTTTTGATTAGGTTGGATTTCATTTTTCAGCATTGTGTTGCGAATACAAATATGTAATCTCTCTTTGGAATACTGCAGATCTAGTTGCATCCATCTATCCTTTTCTGTCAGAATACACGCTTCCAATGCGTTCTTTAATAGATTAGATACCAGTGTGCACAAATCCATACTATCCATACGGAGTTCTTCTACTATATGTCCATGCACTTGAAAATTTATCTGATTTTCCTGCGCCTCTTTGCTGATTTGTGAAACCAAAACGCTGACAATGGGATTTCCACAATCAATATTCCCACCTAATTCTTGTATGTTGTGATCCATCTTTTTTATGTAATTTTTTACTTTATCAAAATCACCTCTGTCACATAGTGCATTGACACAGGCTATATGATTCTTCCAATCGTGTCGTAATTTACTTTCTTGTTTGTTTTTGGCATATAATTCCCGATAATATTTATCCTGCATTTCCGAATACTTTTTTTCTTCCTCAAGCAGTTTTTGATAATAAATATTCTCATTCTTGACTAATATTTGAAAAATAGAAAAAAAGCCAAGCAATAGGCAAACCACAATCATACTTCCACCAACAATATTGTTTACTTTCGTAGAATAGGTTCCATCTAGCAATATTTGTGTACATGTTAATGCAGACACATCACATATGCTAACCAGACAAAGTAGTGCAATCTGGCTTCCTGTTACCATTTTGCTTTTCCGTTTTCTAATTACTTTTTCTATTATACATGCCAAACACAAATCCATAATTGTACAAAAAATCATTTGACCTAGTTGGTTTCCGTATAGTATCCATTTCATCGTGCCGTTCTTTCCATAGTTTCCAAGTAACCAGATAGCATCTAATGTGTCTGTAAATACATATAAAAAAAAGCTGATACCGATTCTTTCTATGGCACGTCCCTGAAACAGAAAATATGACACAAAAAAAACAGAGAACACCCTCCAATACAGCCAGTCGCTTGGTCTAAACAGAAAATAAAGCAAGAATGTTACTCCAATCATGCAAGTGAGTGGAGCTATTACATACTTCCATTCTTTTTTGGGGGAATATACGAAAAATGCATGAAAAAAAGCAAACATCTTTAATACCTGAAGTCCAATTTTGATACATTCCTGAATTCCTATCCACATCATATGCATCTCCCGTTCTTGTCCATATAAGACCAAAATTCTGTTTTTACACACGCAAGTTTTCCTCTGGCTATCTTTATTTTTGTCCCGTCATAGAGAATTACTTCTTTTTTGATTATCTTTACATAACGAAAATTTACGATATAACTTCTATGGGTACGAAAAAATCCATAGGATTCTATTTCTTTTTCTAATGTCCCTAAATTTTTTCTTGCAATAATGACTTCACCGTTGTCCATGTGTAAATGACTATATTGATTTTCCGCCTTGATATATCGGATTTCTTTTAATTTCACAACTTTCTGTATATCTTCCAGGTAAATATTTTGTTCAATTGCTTGATAGTCCTCTATTTTATCCAAATAATAAGTAATCTTCTCCTCGTCCACCGGCTTCTCTAAAAAACCACACACATTTTTTCCAAATGCACTCTGCATGAATTCTCCATACCCTGTCATAAACAAAATGTAAGTATTCTCCTTCATTTCGAGCATGTCTTTAATTTCAATTCCATTTTTCCCGGGCATTTCAATGTCCAAAAAAACAATTTGAAAATGTGATTTTTTAAACGCTTCTAAAAATATCTCTCCGTTGGCAAATTGTTCACAGGTTATCTCTATTTTTTTCTTATCTTTGTAATATTGATATACAATTCCCTCAATCTGATCCCTTGTGTCTTTATGATCATCTACAATTGCAATATGCATAGTTCCCACACTCCTATTCCCACATCCCCACAAACTCATGTGGCTTCAGACCTTGTGACACTATTATTATTTACACTCACACTGCTGATACACTTCCCGCTTTGAAATGCCTCGGTCCTTGGCAACGGCTTTCATGGCTTCTTTCTTAGCCATGCCTTTGCTTAGGTAAATGTCCATATGCTCCTCAATGGTAATCTCTTCCCACTTCTTTTGTTCTTCCTCTACCACCTGTTGCTGACTCTTTCCCTGGATTACAAGGACATATTCGCCTCTGGGATCGTTTTCATCATAGTATGTCATAGCCTGGGAAATGGTAGTCAAAAATGCATTTTCATGCTTTTTGGTAAGCTCTTTACATAAGGTGATCTTTCGGTCGCCTAATACTTGAAACAACTCTGCCAATGTCTTTTTCAGACGATGGGGTGCCTCGTAAAGAATCACGGTTCTTGTCTCTCTCTCTATTTCAGAAAGTACCTGTTTTCTCTCCTTTTTGTCAGTAGGCAGAAATGCCTCAAAAGCAAATCTTCTGGTTTCCAGTCCCGATAAAGTCAAAGCAGTAATGCAGGCAGCAGGTCCCGGAAGGGAGGTAACTGTAATGCCCGCTTCGTAAGCCTGTTTCACCAGCTCTTCTCCAGGATCGGAAATTCCTGGAGTTCCTGCATCGGTAATCAGTGCAATATTGGTTCCCTCCTGCATTTTCTGCACAAGTACCTTTGCCTTGTCAATTTTGTTATATTCATGATAGCTGGTCATGGGAACCTTAATATCGAAATGGTTCAACAATTTAATACTATTTCTGGTATCCTCAGCTGCAATCAGATCCACACTCTTTAAAGTGTTTAATACACGAAACGTAATATCCTCTAAATTTCCAATAGGTGTTGCACATAAATATAATGTTCCTGCCATATTTACCGTCCTTTCTTTCCTGTTCATTTTATATCCGTTATATCAAAGGTTTTCATTCAAAGAATGTAAGAGATACAAAGGCGAATTCTCGGAAACAATAGCATTTACCTAAGCTCGAACCCTTACATAAAATTTCAATGCCTAAGTAAATGACATTCCTTCGAAATACTAACGAAAATGTTATTGCGGGTATCCATAAATCTGATAAATTTCCGGGTGATACACGTTTGGCTCGGTATATACCACCAAAGGTGGTGCAATCTTCACCATGGATTTGCCACCTTTCAAAGCCTCTATCAGCACCATGTTGGGCTCCTTATCTGCATAAGGATGCACAAATCGAATTTGCTTTGGCTCCAGTTTGTATTTTGTCAATACATTGATGATCTCTACCAAACGAAACGGTCTGTGCACCATATAAAATCTTCCGTTTGGTTTTAATACCTTTGCACCTTCTCGTACCACATCCTCCAGGCTACAAAGTACTTCGTGTCTGGCAATGGTCTTTGGTAAATCTTTATTCTTAAGTCCATGCTGATCATTCATGTAGGGGGGATTGGTTGTCACCACATTGAACACACCTGCACCAAAAATCTTTGAAGCTTCCTTAATATCTCCGGTAGTTACGGATATTTTTTCTGAAAGCTCATTCAGTTCCACACTTCTTCTTGCCATGTCTGCACTTTCTTCCTGTATCTCCAACGCACAAAAATGCTTTCCCTCTGTCTTTGCTTCCAATAAAATAGGTATGATGCCCGTTCCGGTTCCAAGATCCAGCACCTGTTCTCCCGGCTTTACTTTTGCAAAATCCGACAGCAATACTGCATCCATTCCAAAACAGAATTTTTCTTTGTTCTGTATGAGCTTATACCCATTTCTATGTAAATCATCGATTCTTTCACCGTCTCTAAGTTCCATCTGCTTCCTTCTCTTTTCTATTATTTTCTAAAAACACAGAATCGGCTGTCACACAAACTCATGCGACAGCCGATTCGTC
>JBGVLO010000072.1:0-2508 GCA_045124315.1 Lachnospiraceae bacterium | reverse complement strand
TGTGGAAGAACGCCGGAGGGGTTCTTCCTATGGGAAGCAGACCGTTCCGAAAGTTTATCTTTTAAAATCCAGATGCTTCCCATAAGCCTCGCAGAGCGCGCGCAAGAGACAGGCTCTGCCTGTCTATAAGTGCGCCCTTCTCCCTAAAAAGAGAAGGGAATCAGGAAACTCCTGACGCCCCAACTTCCTCTTTTTTCATGTCCGTATCCGGACCTTTTTGCATTGCTTTAGAGAAAAATTTTCCGTTAGCTTCCTGCTTATTTAGGAATGCAATCAGCTTTGGAATTTCTTCTAACTCAATACATCTTCCCAGCACCGACTCCACCGCAGCACCGATTTCTATCAGACGGTGGGTACGGATTTTGCGTTCTTCCTCCTTCCTGCGTTTCTCCAGCTGCTTCTTTTGTGCCTCATAACGCTTCAGCTCCTGCGCCAGCTTCTCAATCCTTAAATCCTTCTCCTGGATTCTTTCTTCATAGGTTTTGGTTGATTTACCCATACAAAACTCCTTCCCGCTGATAAAATATCAGCTTAAAAACAATTGATTTGTGTAACAATTACTCTGCATCCGGTGTATCCTGCTTCCGGTTGGCAATATCATTTGCCATCAGATGCAAAAGCTTATCCTCAAAGGTAGCTGTGGTATTCTCTGCGAAAAACACATTTACCTTGTAGGTGGTCTGTCCTATCTTTTTGGTAAAAGAGGACATTACCTGCTCCTTATTTGCTGTCTGCTCCATAATACTTTCACCTCCTTCTTGAAATGCAAACATATGTTTGGTATAATCAAAGTATCTTTGACGGACTGCGACAACGGATAAGATAAATTTTCATAAAATCCGGCTCCTTTCTTCTGGTTTTAAGTAATCTTTTTTAGATAAATAAGATTACTTCCTCACCTATAGGAGAAATGAAGTCCCAAAATCGGAACTGTTTTTTGAAAAAATTTGATAAATATTTTGGGAAGGTGGTGAAATCCTGTTGAAGGAATGTACAAATGATTATTTTGAAGAAGACATACTGGAAGATGACCTGACGGATGCCCTTGAACGGGAGAATGCCGCCATTCTTGAAATAGAACTTGAGATGGAAAATGAGCCGGAAGTATCAAAGATACCGGAAGCGTCCACGAGGAAAAAGCTGAAACGTGAACTGGAACAGGAAGCGTTGGCACGTCTTGAAGATTCTGCCAGAACCGAAGAAGATTTTGAGAACGTGGTTACATGGTGGAACAGGCTTGATGCCAACCGTGAACGGAAGGAACGATATCACGAGATAGGAAGGTCGGATGTCCCTCTGGAATGGGGAATGTCACCGGATGAGATTGTAATTCCTGCTCCCATCCGGCATGTTTTCTGGAAACAGATTATGAAAGGGGATTTCCTTGATGCCATTTATGACTGCCCATTTGAAATGCATGAGCTGGTAACGGATGAGGATATTTCCAAAGCGATTTTTACATTGAAGGATGTTCAAAAGGAGCTTTTTTATCAGCTTACGATTCTGGGATACTCCTGCCAGACTATCGCCATGCTCCGGGAACAGACTGACAGAAACATCCGCAAAATCCGAGACACCATGTTAAAGAAGCTTCGCAAATCCTTTATGCAGGCTCTGCAAAGCAGGGTGGATAATCACATCTCCCTTACAAAGGCGGAACAGATTTTTTATGACACCTACCGGGTACTGATTACGGATAAAAAGAATAAGAAAACGAAAGAAATCACAAATACCATTTGACCTTATAGGGCAGGCTTGGTATGATAGTAATATATTTTCAAACAATACAGATTACATTTTAGAACAGACAGATTGGAGGCTTTTATGAGTAACCTTTTTCAAAGAACCAGCTCCAACTGGGCACGATATGACAAATATGAATGGAAGGAAGATAAAGAAGGTACGTTATACATCACACCTTCACCGGATGCGAAAGTGTCTCTTTATAATCCGCTCAAGGATTCGGAGCAGATGGTGTTAAAGGCGGTAAACCTCGGACTGATGTGCATGGACAAAAATAATACACAGGAACAGCTACAAAATGCCATTATGGATTTTGTTACCGGTTACGGACTGCTTGGATTTATGACCGCACTTCCTACCACACCGGATTTTATTACTTACCATGCGGTATATTTACCGAAAAACCATTTTATCAAGGCAGAAAGCATGACCACAGAAAAATATCTTTCCTATTTCTTTCCTTTTGATAAGATTGATTTCGTGAAAAAAGGGATGGAATCTTCATGGAGTACGGACGATGTGCAGATGATGGCACTGATTATGACCATGAAAAATAAACCGCAGGCAGTAATGATGAGTTTCCAGAAAGAATATGCGGAGCGGTATGACTGGCTTGTGACCTTATTCAAGGATTGGGCATTTACCTTTATGTCAAGCTTTCTCTACTATCAGGACTTTGACATGCTGGATGATATGCAAAAACAGCTTTACCGTCAGGGTATGGCGGCATTTGGCGGTATTGCGCCAACCTATCACATCGAGCTG
>JBGVLO010000071.1:0-2594 GCA_045124315.1 Lachnospiraceae bacterium | reverse complement strand
TATACTAGAATTAACGGTAAAGATCGAAGTTTATTTGGGTCTGTGTAGCCCGCATAGTAAACTGATTTCAGGCTTCCTCATTTGCACCACCATCTGTCCAGCTATTTACGGCAAAAGGACGTATAGTAAAATAATAATAGACAGGAAGTCATGCCTTAAATTTTCTCCATGGAGGTGTGTCATTATGGAAAGAGTTTATGACAAATGTTGTGGTATTGATGTGCACAAAAAGATTATCGTAGCCTGCTTTAAAAAAGGCAACGAGCAGGAGGTACGGAACTTTGGTGCAACAACCAGAGAGCTCCTTGAACTGGCTGATTGGCTCAAGGAAGGCGGCTGTGAAATGGTCGCTATGGAGAGCACAGCTTCTTATTGGAAACCTCTATATAATATTTTTGAATCTTCCGAACTAAATGCAATAGTGGTAAATGCCCGCCACATGAAAGCAGTTCCTGGACGGAAGACAGACGCGAAGGATGCAGAATGGATCGCAGATCTCTTACAGCATGGACTGTTAAAGGCAAGTTATATCCCAGATAGAGCGCAACGTGAGCTCAGGGAACTTGTACGTTATCGAAAAAGTCTTGTTGGAGAGCGCAACAGGGAATTAAACCGTCTACAGAAAATGTTGGAAGGTGCTAACATAAAAATATCCGGTACGATCACGGATATCAACGGCAAAAGTGCACGGAATATTCTGGAGTATATTTTATCCGGCAAACAGATTGATTCTGTTGAATATGATATTCTTTACAAGAAAAAGGTCATCTCACACAACCTAAAAGCCACCAAGGAACAGATCATTGATGACTTAAATGGTGTTATGTCCGATGTTCAGCGAAAAATGATGCGGATCCTGCTTGCCCATTTGGATGAACTCAATGCACACATCAAGGAGCTTGATGATGACATTGATAATTCCATGAAGCCTGATGAGAAAAAGGCAGTGACATTGCTTCAGGACATCCCCGGAATTGCTGATACAAGTGCAAAGGGCATCATTTCTGTTATTGGAACAGATATGGAACGTTTTCCAACAAATGCACACATTGCATCATGGGCGGGACTTTGCCCGGGAAATAACGAGAGTGCCCAAAAACGAAAATCAGGAAAAACCCGGAAGGGAAATGCTCTGCTGAGAGAGACGCTCATACTATGTGCGCACAGTGCTGTAAAGAACAAGAATTCATACTTTTACGCCCAATTTGCACGCATTAGTGCTCATCGAGGCAAAAAGCGGGCATATGTAGCAGTTGCCCACTCCATGCTCATTGCAATATATCACATCCTTAAGGATGGTGTTGTTTTCAAGGATCTGGGAGCTGATTATTATAATCAGTTTAATAGAGAACGTAAAATCAATGCGTATCTCAAGAAATTAAAAGCACTTGGCTGGGAAGCTCCTGTAGTTGCCACATAAGCTGTCAGTTAAGTTCAAAAAACATTTTAAAGCTTGATAGGGGAAGTCTGCGCTTTTTTGGCTACCCGGAAGCTTTTGTTTCATAGTAACAAAAAAGAAGCCTGCACATTTAAGTACAAGCCTCTTTTCAATTCAACTATAATGAACTTTATTTCTTTTCTTCTGTATTTGAATGACAGCCGGAACACCCATTACTTTTATTTGAACAATTGCAAGCTGCCGGACAACCAATACATTTTGTGCCCTTTTTTTTCTCTTTTACTATGTATATTATCGCTGCTCCAATTGTAATGATTAGAATTCCTCCAACAATAAAATCTGCCATACCAATACTCCTTTTTAAAGAAAATTATTTTGCATGCAATTCACATTCAGCACTAAACTTCTTATTTGTTCTGCTGATTATAGCAACTACAACAGCCACAATAGCAATTACCGCGATTAAACCTGGAACAAATCCAGCTCCTAAAGTTCCTTTGGTAATCAATGTACCAATCTGGTTTACAAAGAATGCTACTACATAACCGGTTGCTAACTGTAATGCAATACCACCCCAAAGCCATTTCTTATCCTGCATTTCAGAGTTCATAGCACCCAATGCAGCGAAACATGGTGGTGTGTATAAATTAAACATAAGATAAGCTAAAGCTGCTACTTTTGTAATAGCGATAACACCAGCAACCTCCGTACCTGCACCTTCCATAAGAGCAAGTTCTTCTGTATCAATAAGGTTCTCAAGACCAACGAAACAAACAGCTAAAGTACCAACTACATTTTCTTTTGCAATGAACCCAGTAACCGCTGCTGCTGCCAACTGCCAGCTAAGAACACCAACAATAGGAACAAGCAAGTATGCAATAGGTTGTGAAATGGATGCAAGAATAGAAGTATCTGCCACTTCTGCCACCTGCAAGTTCCAAGTAAATGTCTGCATAAGCTGAACAACAGCGTTACAAACAAGAATAATAGTACCAGCTTTTATAATATATGCCTTACCACGAGAAAGCATAGAAAGTGTTGCTCTCTTAATACTTGGAATTTTATATTCCGGTAACTCAATAATAAAGAATGATTTTCTATATTTGTATCCTGTAATCTTCTTTACTAATAAAGCACCTAATAAAATTAGTACAATACCTACAAGGTACATTACTGGTCCTACCCATGAAGCATC
>JBGVLO010000070.1:0-69743 GCA_045124315.1 Lachnospiraceae bacterium | reverse complement strand
CAGTACCGATGGAACAGATGGGAGATCTTACGCCGGAAGAGGAAAGGGCATATCTGAAAGCTCGTAATCATTATCTTGAAGAAATGTTATTGGCTCAAAAAAAAATCCAATCCGAATTGGAGGAATTCTTTACCTGATAGAAGAACAGGAAATTTGTGCAGACAGATTTGAGATGGTCGATGCGTTTATTAATAAACAAAAAACAAAGGCAGACGGCTACAATACGACACAGTGCTTAAAAATGTTTGGTGTTTCTGATTCCGGCTACTACGCATGGAGAGGAAGACGTGATGACGTTTATGGAAAACGTGCACAGAAAAAAGCGGAACGGGATAACATCAAAGAGAAGATGCGTCGGATTATCATTGCAAGAAATGGCGTTGTGCCTGGCAAGAGAACATTCAGAGTGGAACTTTTCAGACGGTTCGGCCTTACCGTTAATACCAAGCGTATTGCTTCGATCATGAAAGAAATGAATCTGGTGGCACAGATGCCTCATAAGGATGCCTACAAGCATCAGGCCAGTCATAACCATGTGTGTGCTGCTCCGCCGAATGCAGTAGATCAGGATTTCTTTATGGGACCCAGACGGGTAATACTATCAGATATCACATACCTCTATTATGGGGAATACCGGAATCCGTTTTATCTGTGTGTATTCAGGGATGCTTATACAAGGGAGAATCTTGGCTGGAGCATTGGAAGGCATATGTCAGTTGATCTTGTGGAAAAGGCATATGAAGCCATGAAGAAATATCATGGTGAAGAACTCTCGGAGGTTTTGAGGGCAGATGAAGTGTATGTACATCATGATCAGGGCAGTCAGTATCTGTCAACAACCTTTACGCAGCTTTTAAAGGATGATGGATTTGTCCAGTCGGTGTCTGCAAGAGGAAACTCTCAGGATAATGCGCCTATGGAAAGCTTCTTTGGAAGACTTAAGACTGCAATCATGGATGTGGTAGCTCTTTGCAAGGACTATGATTCGGCCAGCAGTATGGTTGATGGATATTTAAAAGCCTATAACAGTGAACACTATCAGTATGACATTGCAGGCCTAACTCCGGAGGAATTCTACCAGTATGCAACTACAGGGATCTACCCACTAGATAGCTACTTTGGGGTTCCGGCATCAGCAATGATGACAGGTGGAGACTTTAAGAAGGTACGGAGAAGGTATGCGGATGAAGAGGCGGCTAAGAGACGTGAAGCTAGTAGGAAAAAGAGGGAAGAAAAGCGACAGGTGGATCCGCTAAAGATTGTGCAGCGGGACAAAAAAATGATTAAACATGTCATATCTGCGTGGAATGATAAGAAAGATGTGGCTGTAGGACAGATAGCGAAAATGGAGCAGCTGCTGCATCTGATTGAAAAGGCTTTTGAGTTTCTAAAGACACTTGCAAAGGAAAAACTGGAAGAATTGAAAGAGCCTCTTGTCTGGAGGAACTATGAGGAACTAAGATATGTGTTTGCAATGAATGAGTTGTTCTAAAATACTTAAAAAAATATTTTCCAAAAGAAACAAACCATAGTATAATGAGGCTGACTGCATTAGGGGCAGGTATGGCCTTGGGATTCCGCTGTAGCGGGTATTCCTCACCACCTGATAATGCAGTCTTTTTTATTTTAAAACTGGTAGAAATACCAGTCTATTTGTCGTGGAAAAAATGGTGGTACTGTCATGTTCGATTCCGCCGCTGGCTGATTAAAGTCTAAACTGTCTACTCAGAATTTAGCTTCTGTCTATAATAATTCCATTCTGTCTACTGAAAGTCTGTTACTGTCTGTTTAGTTTCCATTACGGTCTGATACAGTTCTATTGCTGTCATATAGGATTCTATTAGACATTATAATCTGTCTAAAAAAAGTCCTTGACTTTTGAACCAGTTTAAAGATAGGTGTGTTTTACAAGTCATAAAAACGGGAAAAACGTTTTTATGACTTGTAAAACGAAAAAGATGTGGTAAAATAATAGTATATCAACGGATGATATGTTGATATACATGGGGGTGCGATGATGAGAATACTAAGAATAGAAGCAGATGGAATCTTTTTATTTAATGATAAAGTTGTAATAGACTTTAATGCAGAGCAAAGAGTATATCCGGATAACGCTGCAATGCTTTTCAATCCATTTGGAAAAACTTATACAAATAATGTTTTATCATTTGTTGGAGTAAATGCCTCAGGAAAGACTACATCATTGAAATTGGTGTCTTTTGTAATGAGTTTGCTTAATGCGGAAGCTATTAATAATATCGATGCCAGAAGTGTTTTGGAGCGTTCAGAAAAAGTTTCTTTGAAAACCTATTTTTTTGATAAAAATAGGGGTATATGCCTATTAGAGACTACGATAGGGGTAACAACAGAGGAGGGAGTGGCAGATAGATACACAATCCTTTATGAGAAGCTTTTTATCCGTACAGCTGGTTCTGTTACTTCAAAGGCTAATTTATTTGAATTTGCAGATGAAAATCTTTTTGAGTCGAGAGATGAATCTCAAGAACAATTTATGTTTTTGAAAGATGATGTTAGTATTGTCATTGCTTTAGGAAAATCGGGGAATGTATTCTTTAGAGACTTAACCGTATGGACAGACTTTAATATTTTAAATTCGTTTGGGGATTTCCCAGCTGAACTAATACAATTTCTGGATCCTAGTATAGAATATATTAAATTTAATCCTAAAGAATCTGAACTGATCGTAAAGTTTTTTAAGGATAAAGATTCAATTACGATGCGCGGAATACAAAATATAAGCCACTATTTGTCAGCTGGGACAATTAAGGGACTAAATGTTTTTATGCATGCATGGATAGTATTAATCAAAGGTGGATATTTTATCATTGATGAGATTGAAAATCATTTTAACAAGGAAATAGTTGCAACATTAATACGCTTTTTTATGGATAAAAAAGTAAATCGGAATGGAGCAACATTAATATATTCAACACATTATGTTGAGTTGTTGGATGAGATAGATAGAAATGATGGAATATATGTTATTAGAAATAATGATGGAGTTTCAATTCAAAAACTACATCATGTTCTGAAACGTAATGATATCAAGAAAAGCGATGTGTTCCAAAGTGGTATGATTAAAGGAACGGCACCATCATATGAAGCGTCTATGAAACTGAAAAAAATATTGGCATCGGGTAAAATAGAGGAGGACTAATCAAATGATAGAGTTATCTCCAATAGTTGCTTGTATTTGCGAAGGTGGTGCAGAAACAGCTATTATAGACATGCTAGTAGATAATGAATTGCTTAAATTTTCAAGAGAACAGATGCTAAACGAAGAAGTGATACGTTGTAGGGGTGGAAAAGAATTTGAGCAACGATATTTGAGAAAAAGTTTTGAAAGTAAAATTACAGTACTTAGAGTTTTAGATTCTCATTCAGAAGGATTTAGGTTAAATAAAGCATATGAATATAAGGTGGATGTAATTAATGTAGTGACCGCGCCAGAAATAGAAATGTTAATTATTTTGGCAGAAGGTAAATACAAAGAATATATGAAAAAATCTAGTTCTGTATCACCAAGTACCTTTTGCAAACAGGATCTGAAAATGAAAGGAAATATAAAATCACAGGAATTTGTTCGAGAGTATTTTTCAGATATCAATTTGTTGATAAATTCAATTCATGAATATAAGCGTGTAAAGAATTTGAAGAGAGGCGAAATATATTTAGCGGATTTACTAAAATAATATTTACAATAATTAATGCGATATACATAACTGTATTTGTCGATCGAATTTTCAATGAACCAAGTGACCTACTTTTCAATTGTCATAAACAATAACATCATCTAGTCAATCTAAGTGGAGCAGGTTCTTCAAAAAAGAGAGATTTAGGGTGCTGAAGTGGACTTGTCCGCTTTGTTCTAATTTACAGTCTTTCATAAGTGTTACATGAGAAAAATTTTTCTTGAATTGGTAATCAAGATTTCTTCAGTATAGAACACAAGACATTATCACAAATGGTTTATACTGTCGAAAAAAGACGATGAGTTTTTCTGTAAAATAAGAAAGAAATATGATAATCTATAGAAGATACAAAAGAGAAATGCCAAAGGGGTATTTCTCTTTTTTTGCTCTATAGAAAAGCCCGTTCTATAAAGCAAGTCCCTCATGAGTGAGGAATACAAGGTGTTGAAGTGGACTTATCCACTTTGTTATTTATTTTAAAAAGGAGGAAATGAAAAATGAACCAGGTAGTACAATTTCAGATACTGCAGAGTATAACATTGATCATGGGAGGCTTTAGTATTTTTTTGCAAGGACTTCTTGGGGTATACTACAGCAGATTAGCAAGGGGAACCGTAGATATTGGACGGAGGGAAACCGTGCAGGAAGTGAATTTTCGTCAAAATGTGGAGAGACTGTATCAGGTTAGTGAAAATGTGAATAATGTGGATAGTTTTGTGGATAAATATGTGTATAAGCAAAAATTAATGGGTATATTCTTATGCACATGGGAAAGAATATGTGGACAAGTCGGTGGGCTAACCGTATTTGGTATAGTAGTATCTATAGGTTTGGCATTTTATCAGAATTGTGGAGAACATATCCTTCGTTATGGAATTTTGGCGGACAGTATTATGTGTATAATGTGGATAACCTGTTACATTTGTGCAGGAATCGGTGGAAAAAAGAGAGAAGTACATAGTAATTTATCAGAATATCTGGAAAATGTGTTGCTTCCATGTATGGAGAAAAAAGAGCAGGGAACGGAGTTGTTAAAAGAGTATCGGGAAAAGGAGAACGAGAAGAAAAAGAAAAAGCAAAAGCAGAAAAAAGCCCCTTCTTTTGCAAAACAGAAAAAAGTGGATCCTAAGAAACTGGAATTAGAGAAAATGAAACAGGAATTGGTGGAAGAATTGGCACTGGAACGAAAAAAGAGGGAGAAGCAGCAGAAAGCAAGGTTGTATCAGGCAATGCAGGCATTTACCCAGGAAAAACAGGAGGAAAAGAGAGAAGAGAAATCACCGGAAAATTCCACAGGAAAGAAGAACGAAGAAATTTTACAGGAACTGCTCAATGAATATTTAGGAGAAATTTCAGAATAAATTTTCATTTTTTGTAGCCTTTTTAGACGGTCGGTTGTACTATTATTGACAGACAAGAAAAAAGGAGTGAAAAAAATGAAAAAAATATGGAAAAAGATGTTGTTTGCAGGGGTTGTTTTCTTTGCCCTGGCGATGGTAAACAGCAGTGGAAGAAATCTTGTGGCTTCCAATGGATTTTTGATTGCAAATGGGGAGTTAGTAGAATACTCAGGTGGTGCTTCCCATGTTCGTGTGCCATCCGGTGTAAAGAGCATTGGGGCTGCATTTAAAAATTGCAAAAAGCTTCGCCAGTATCCGTTCCACAAAGGTTTGGGTTCCATCGGAAAAGAAGCGTTTTCCGGCTGTATCTTATTACAGAAGGCAAATTTGCCAAACTCCGTGAAAAAAAATGGAAGACAGGCTTTTGAGAGATGTCACAGTCTTAAGAAGATCAGGTAACAACCGTTGGAAGTTATGCATTTTCTGGATGTGAGGATTTGAAGTCTGTACAGATTTCAAAGAATATGAAATCCATTTCTGAATGTACCTTCACCGGATGTAGGGAATTACAGAGCATAGAAATACCGGACAGTATTACAACCATTAAATATAATGCATTTGATGGATGCAGCAAATTACAGAATGTAAAAATGAACAATGGGTTACATAGTATTGAAAGATTCGCCTTTTCTGAATGTAAGGAATTAAAACAGGTTTCCATTCCGGATTCAGTACTTGCCATAGGAGATCATGCATTTTCTGGGTGTGAATTATTGGAAACGATACAGCTTCCGTCAGGAATGGATACCATTGAAGAAGCTACCTTTACAGGCTGTTATAAATTGAGTGGGATCACCATCCCAGCCAGCGTAAAGACCATTAAGGCCTATGCATTCTCCGAATGTTACGCATTGGCAAAACTGAATTTATTGGGCGGAGAAATTGCCATAGAAGAAAATGTATTTGAATTAGAAAATGATATGGAAAAGTATGGAAATATAGAAAGTTCTTTCCCAGAAAATACTACAACAAGTAAGAATTGTATGCTTCGTTTTGAAAACATACCAAAAATCAAATTAGTTCCAGTAGCTGCAACTGCAGCAACTGGAGCCGCAATCGCTGCATAAAAGAATAATAGAGACAAAAAGAGCATTCAGATTGGCATGGCATCTGGATGCTCTTTTTCAAATTTTTTTATTTTTTGTAACCTTTTTAGCCAGTCTCTTGTATTCCTATTGAAAAATAAAAATGAGAAAGGAAGAGTGAGTATGAGAAAACAACAAAGAAAAATTACAGCAATTATTTTGACACTGGCATTGGCAATGGGGCAATTGACCGTGTCACCAGTGGAGGCAGCTTCAAAAGAATATGTCTCTGACAAAACAAAAGCAGAAAGTATGGATACCACATTCATATCAACAAGCGCATCAGGTACCATGGTGCCAGCACAAGCAAATGATATGCCCATCCCAGAAACAATATCCATGCCGGAAGTGGGAGAACAAACCGAAACACCAGGACCGATAGAAACTGTACCTCCAACAGGGAAGGGGAACGTACTTCATTCCGGCTCTTATAAAAAGACAAAATGGAAAATATATAAAAATGGGTTGTTGGAAGTGAAAGGAACCGGGAATATATATTCGAAGGCGAAATTGGAGTATGGTGAAGAGGATGTATTACAAATCGCACCTTCCACAGGACCGGGGTGGTATCCATACAGAGATAAAATTAAAAGTGCCAGAATAGAGGTAAAAGGGGCAACCGATTTATCTTATCTTTTTTACGGCTTATCCAAATTGACAAGGGTGGATATCAGTAAATTAGATACATCCAAAGTGACGGATATGAGTGAAATGTTTGCTTGGTGTAAGGGGTTGACTAATCTAGACGTAAGCAAATTTAATACATCCAAAGTAACAAATATGAGAAGTATGTTTTATGATTGTAGCGATCTGACAAAATTAGATATAAGTAAATGGAACACATCCAAAGTAACGAATATGCGTGAAATGTTTTCTGGATGTTCTAATCTTACAAAATTAAATATAAATAAATGGAACACATCCAAAGTAACGAATATGAGTGAAATGTTTTCCTTGTGTTCCAGTCTTAAAAATTTGAACTTAAATAAACTGAATACATCAAGGGTTAAAACAATGTATCATATGTTTGCCGGGTGCGAGGGGTTAACTTCTATAGATATCAGTAAACTGGATGTTTCAAATTTAAGAAATATGAATGGTATGTTTCAGGTGTGTACAAATCTTTTCAGTATAAAGATAGGAAAACTTAATACATCGAAAGTGACCGACATGGGGAGCCTGTTTTCCGGATGTTCTAGTCTTAAGAAACTGAGTTTAGATAAACTCAATACATCCAATGTAACAAATATGATAGGTATGTTTGAGGGATGTAGTAAGTTGGGTTCCATAGATGTAAGTAAATTGAATACATCCAAAGTAATAGGCACGAGTGATATGTTTGCTGAATGCAGTAGCTTGAAGTCTATTGATGTAAGTAAACTGGATACATCCAATGTGAAAAGTATGAGTGGAATGTTTGGTGGATGTAGTGGTTTGACATCCATAGATGTAAGCAAACTGGATACATCCAATGTGACAGACATGTTTGGAATGTTTTCCGGATGTAGTGGTTTGATTTCTTTTGATACAAGTAAATTTGATACATCCAAAGTAACCAACATGGGTTATCTGTTTTCTGGATGTAGTGGTTTGACATCCATAGATGTAAGTGAACTGGATACATCCAAAGTAACCAATATGGGTGGTATGTTTAAGGGATGCAGTGGTTTGACTTCTTTTGATACAAGTAAATTTGATACATCCAAAGCAATCTATATGGCTGAGATGTTTATGGGATGTAGTAGTTTGACTTCATTAGATGTAAGCGGAATGGATACATCAAAAGTAAAGAATATGGGGTGGATGTTTAAGGACTGCAGCAGTTTGACTTCTATAGATGTAAGTAAACTTAACACATCTCAAGTTACAGCTATGAATGAAATGTTTGCAGGTTGCAGCAGTTTGGCATCCTTGGATATAAGCAAACTGGATACCTCAAATTTGGCAAGTACGTTAGGGATGTTTAAGGATTGTAGAAGCTTGACATCCATAGATGTAAGCACGATGAATACCTCAAAAGTGGAATACATGAATGATATGTTTGCAAATTGTAGTGGTCTTACCAATTTAGATTTAAGTAAATTTGATACTTCAAACGTACTTTTTATGGAAAATCTGTTTGCCGGTTGCAGTAATTTAACAGCTTTAGATATAAGCGGATTCGATACATCGAGAGTAGCAACTTTCGATATGTCAAAAGGATCAAATGCGACGGATCTGTTTGCCCAGTGTAATAACCTGAAGCAGATCAATACTCCAAAAAGGACCGGAGGTCAAGTGGTTTCTTTGCCGGAAGGAGTATGGAGAGGCAGTGATGGAAATACCTATCAGACAATTCCGAACAATGCAACCATGAGTATTATCTTAACAAAAGAATAATTGATGCAAAAAGAGTATTCAGATTGGAAATGGCGTTTGGATGCTCTTTTTACAAATTTTCATATATTTTTTGTAACTTTTTTAATCGAACAGTTGTATTTTTATTGAAAGACAACAGGTAGTACACTACCCAAAAGTAAAGGAGAGAGAAAAGAATGAAGAAGAAAAAAATGATTGCGTTTGGTATGGCACTGTCCCTTTTATGTGCATCTATGTCAGGAAGAAATGTGGCGCAGGCAACGAGTGAACCAATTTTGGGCATGAGCGAAACGGTATCAAGTGATCCATTGAGCAATAGCGAGCAGGCTGAATTGGTGCTTTCTCAAGATGGAAAGACAGTAGTAGACGTAAAGAATAAAGCCACTGCTACACAGTCAATCATTCCAGATGGGGTTACAAGTATTGGCGAAGGTACATTTTCTGGTTGCGAGAATCTAAGGAAAATAACTATACCAAAGACGGTGATTAGTATCGGTGAGTGTGCCTTTGAGAGATGTAGAAGTTTAGAGAGCATATCGATACCAAAGGGAGTGACAAGTATCGGTGATTTTGCATTTAGTGGTTGCAAGAATCTAAAGAAAATCACGATACCAAAGAGAGTGAAAAGTATTGCCTTTGGTGCATTTTCAGGTTGCACAAGCCTAGAGAGTGTAATCTTACCAAAGAGTGTGGAAAAAATTGATGGCGGTGCGTTTTCTGGCTGTATAGGATTAAAAAGTATTACCATTCCAAAAAGCGTGAAGAAAATCGGGAAAATAAAGGAAGGTTATTATGAGACACCTGTATTTGAGAATTGCTATATGATGAAAGAAAATGTCAAGAATAACAGCAAATTTGATTTGACAGAACGAGGATTGACCATCATCGATCGTGATGAAGATGGATTCTGCATGATTGGGAGTGAGCTGGTAAAGTACAGAGATAGTGGCTTGAAAAATGTAACTATCCCACAGGGAGTAACAAAGATAGGAGATAGTGCGTTTGAGGATCGCAGTAAACTAGAGAGTATAACCATACCGGAGAGTGTAACCAGTATCGGAGAAAGGGCATTTAGTGGTTGTGTAGGGCTGACGAATTTAACGGTCCCAAATGGAGTGGTGAGTATCGGCCCCAATGCATTTGTTGGTGTGTCAAGTATAGAATATCATGGCTCTGCAGAAGGAGCCCCATGGGGAGCAAAAGCGCTAAATGGTCAATTAAGCACGGACTACGCTAACACATTATCTGAAAAAATTGCGGTTCCAGTGAACAATTAAAAAAGACATGCGAACGAATGGCATTTTCTTAAGCTTTAACCCTTTCATAAAAGGCCAGGTATCGTCTGTGAATACTTTATTGCAAAAATACCCTATGATACAGTATAATAAAAAAGTAGGGAAAAGAACTTATATGATGGGGGGATGAGAAATATGTCTTTTTCAGATGATATTAGAAATTTAGCAAACAAAGTAATAGAGGTTAGAGATGCGGTTTCTAATGAAGAAGCGACGAAAATGTCTATGATAATACCTTTCTTTCAGTTATTGGGATATGATGTTTCTAATCCAAGAGAATTTTGCCCAGAGTATACTGCGGGTGTTGGAAATACAAAGTTTGAAAAGGTAGATTATGCAATTGTTTTGGAAAATTCTCTTGAAATATTGATTGAATGCAAATGGTGTGGGGAAGAATTAGAAAAACATCATTCACAGTTATTTAAATACTTTTGTGCAACCTCAGCCAAGTTTGCAATTTTAACCAATGGAATTCAATACAAATTTTATACTGATATAGAAAAGGCAAATACGATGGACTTAGTACCATTTTTAGAAGTCGATATGAGTGACTTGACAGAAGCAGATATTAATAGTTTGTTGAGATTTAGAAAAGAATGTTTTGATCAAGATATGATTGTAGATATTGCTCGAAAAAGAAAATATTCCATGAGAATCGAAGAATGGTTTAAGGCACAAATGGAAAATGTAACGGATGAATTAGTGAAAACTGTTTTGGCAGACGTTTATGATTCTAAAAAAACGCAAAAGACTATCGAAGAATTTAGACCGCTAATAAACGAGGTATTTTCTAATTGTATTACGGATATTGTTAATGATCGTGTTCAGAAAGCTCTACTACCTAAAAATGAGACAGTTGGAGAAGAAGAAAAGAAAGAGCATGTAAGCAAAATTGTTACTACGGAAGAAGAAATACAAGGATTTAATATTGTGAGAGCAATTTTGGCAGAAGAAGTTGATTTGCATAATGTATATTATAGAGATACGGAGAGTTATTTTAGTGTTCTATATAATGATAGTAATGTAAAACCTATATGTAGATTGTATTTTAACACTGGAAAGAAATATATACATATACCAAATGGGGCTAAGAACGCAAATGGTACAAAATTGTTTGAAAAGTATCTAATTGAAAATTTAATTGATATATTTAAATATAAAAAGCAATTGATTCAGATAGCAAAGACCTATGAAAACAATTAATGATTGGTGGGCAAAATGATAGGAAAGAGCAATCGTTCTTGATATAATCCCCCTTAAGTAGACAAGGTGAATAACCCAAATCTATTTAAGGGGGATTTTTATATCTCAAAAAGTAAAAAGGGAAGCAGGTGTCATAAAAAACCAAAAAGTGCCAGCGATTACTGGATAGAAACGATTTTGTAAAATATTGCAAATTTATTACAAATATGTTACGATTATCGTGAAAAAGCAGAAGAAAACTCACGAGAAAGGGTTTTGAGCATGAAGAGAAGAAAACACAGTAAGAAACGCCTGTTGGCATTTGTGATGGCAGCAGTAGTGGGAATAGGAAGCACACAGGGATTGTCTTATGGGGGGAACAGGGCAAAGGCTATGTGCGAGAAAGAGGACAGCACTACCATTCTGGATAGCATGATTACAGACCGTAATATGGCTGAAAAGTATAAAATTGGCATAGAAAAGGAGACCGGATCTTTTGTTTTACCACAGAGTCCCGGTGTTACTGCTTATCGAAATATTTTGCACAGCAATATTTTAAAAATCTGGTTTACCGGAAAAGAATTATTGGAGATGCCTCAGTTTAGCAAGTGGGGTAGTAGTACGGTGATCAATGAAGAGGACATCTACAGCAGTTTTTATACCGAAGGTGGAGGCAGCAATGGATTTTGTTATGCTACTGCGGTTTCTAGAAATAATCAGACAGAATTTGTATACAATTACAATGGAATCACTTATGAGTATAGTATCGTGTGTATCAGCTTGTCATCCCAGGAGAATCTCTTCTATGGAGGAAGAAGCGTAGGGACCATGTATGCAGCGGTGAACCTGCACTTGAAAGATAAAAGCCAGTTGGATAAAGTCAATGGAACGATTGCATTACCGAAAGAGATTAAAGCGGTGTCGCTTCCAAAATTGGAAGGTGGTTACCAGACCTCAGAAGCCGCTTATTATGATATTCCGTGTATTGAAATTGGAGATTATGGTTTTGCAAATTGTCAGAATTTGAAAAATGTAACCATTCCGGACAGCTACCAGAGAGTGTGTGACTATGCATTTTTAAACTGCCAGCAGTTACAATCCGTATCTGTAGTGGGAGAGGATGGGCAAGCTGCAGATGGCTCGTCTATTCATATGATGGGGAATCATGTATTTGCTAATTGTAGAGCACTTAAGAATTATTTGTTACCAGAGCAGTGGACAGAAGGTATTATGGATACGGAAGGAAAGTACGATGTGAAACAGTCTTACACCGGTACTAACTTGAGAAATGCCAGCATGTCAGCTTCCGACACTCATTTGTATTACCTGGGAGTGGGCGTGTATCAGGATTGTACTTCTTTGAAAAGGGTGGAATTAAAAGGAAAAAATCTTTATGTACCAAAATATACGTTTGAAGGATGTACCGGATTAACAGAGATTGCTTACGCAGATGAAGTGAACAAGGTGTTATTTGATGAGTATGCATTTTCCGGCACAGGTTTGGAAAACTTGGAATTTCCTTGTGATGTTTTATTTGGCAGCCGTGCCTTTGCCAATTGCAGCAGCCTCAAACGGGTAGAACTGAATGGTTCGATTTTACAGGAAGCCATGTATGACAGCAAATATGGAGGAAAGCCGGAAGCAATATTCGAAAATTCTTTTGCTGTGGATAGCGTGTTTCTCTGCAATCCAAATGGAAAAAAAGATAGAGAGTCACAGGTGTCTGAGATTACCATTCCTTATCGGTTCTTCTACCATGCCAGTGGGTTGGAAAATTTTGTTGTAGGAACAGAAGAAGAGCCGGATTCCCAGTTGGCTGTACGGTTGGAAGCGGGTGCGTTTGATGGTGTAAACATAGAGGAATTACGATTTGATTGTGGAGATTTGACTGCAGAGACAGGTGCGTTTTCTTGTATGAAGTACACGAATAAGTTGATTTTTAAGAATCGTGGAAAGGTAACCATAGAAGGAGAAGCCTTTGCAGATTCCTACAATAGCCAGGGACAGGATATGCAGTGGAATAATTCCGTAACCAATGGCATTGGAACCATAGAATTTGACAACACTTCAAAAAATGGTGGAAAAGGAACGGTATTGTTTAAGAGCGGAACTACCTACGATGTTACTGCGTCAGGGGAACAAAGTGAAACAAAAGCGAATTTTTATGGTTTGACCTATTCACAAATATATTTTACAGATAATATAGGGATCATTGCAGGTGAAGATGAACAGTATTGCATGACCGATTATAAAAAGGAAAACATTGTGCACAGTGCCATGGGAAATGTTAGTTCCATTTACCTGGTAAATCCTAATGTGCAGTTTTTAGGGGTGGATACAGACGGGGCTTCCTCTGTATTCGGAAATTGTAAAACCGGAAATGGAACAAATGTAAGTATTTACGGTTCCTCCTACATTATGGAAAACAATCAATACAACAACTTTATTACTGCTAAAATCGCAAAACCGCAGAATGTGGATTACAAAGAGTATTACACGGGAATCCGAGCATATCAAAAGGAAGATTTCATTACTTTTAAAGGGTTTGAGCCGGATAAGATTGAGGTATGTCTTGTGGCAGTGGATGGAAGTGAAAAAATAATTCCTTATAGAAATAATCAAGATAAATCCAGTGGTTATAGCATTTCTGCTAGTTCCGAAAAAGAGATTCGAGAGATTGGAAATGAAGATAAGAAGATCATGCTCACCATTGATTGTCTGGAGTTGATTCAGCAGGTAGAGGTTTCCGTTCGTGCAAAGCGGATGAAAGAAATATCTGCACAGGCAAAAGCAGGAACCGTTTTCGTGGAGAGTACACAGCTAAAGGCTGCAGATTTTGAATTGACGAAAGCTGTGTATGACGATGGAAGTGCAGAAAGTGCAGAAACGCTGGAAAATGCGGAATTTTCTCTTCGGTTAGAAAGTGGAAATCCGGTATTTGGAGCTCCGGGAGAAGAGGTTGTATACCTTACCTATAAGGGTGTAACTACGCCTATAACAGTAACAGTGGAGAAGAAGAGAGTAGTAAGCCTTACCGTGACCCAGACTGCAGTTCTCTATGAAGGGGATACCCTAAATCCAAGCAAGTTCCAAGTGACTGCAGAGTATAATAACGGATACATAAATGAGTATTTTACGGATTATACCTTTGATCCAACTGTTCTGGAAAAAGACACTACCAGCGTGATGTTCTATACTGCAGATGGATATGAGAAGGAAGTACCGATTACCTTATCTCAATTGCAGGCGGTATCCATAAGTGCGGATTATAGAGGCGAAGAATTAGAAGCGGGAATGGATGTGGAGAAAGAGGACATCTATGTAGATATTATTTATGAGAATGGAAAAATCGCTTCTTTGGATATGGCACAGTACGAATTGGAGTATGAACCAATACGTGAAGGAGAAAATAATCTGATTAAGGTATATTATGTATCAGATAGCAGTTTGTTTGTTTATGTGGTTGTTCGTGGCAAAGAAAATTTGGTAGAAGAGACCATGGAACCTTTGATAGAAGTTACATCAGAACCGATAGAAGAACTGCCAACGGAACTGCCGGTTAGTGTGCCAACCAGTGTTCCAGTAGTGACAGGAACTCCGGTGGTTGTTACCGATGCTCCACAAGAGGACACAGAACCTGTGGAGTCTACTATGTCTCCAAGCGTTGTGATGACTCCACAGGCAACTCAGACAGTAGATTGGAATGAGGTACAGACAGAAGTTACAGCAGAGCCTACCTCTATGCCGAAAGTAGAAGTGATTGTAACAGCGCCAGACCAGGCGACACAGCCTCAGCCTACAATGACTCCTGTTGCCGAAGTACAGGAAGAAACACAGGTTCCGATTTCAGTTCAAACACAATATACTTATGCAGGGAAAACCATTTTGGGCGTAGGAGAGAGTGTATGCTTGTCTTTGGCAGGAAAGACAGTAAGTAGTACCATATCGGAGAATGAGCAGATTGTAAAAGTGGAAGGAGCAGACCGTATCCGTGCAGTTGGAATAGGAAGTGTACTTCTTCTGATTACAGATACTACTGGGGAACAGTATTCGTTCCAAGTAGTTGTGAAGCAGGCACCTACAAAGCTTGTGGTTAAGTGTAAAAAAGTGATCAGAAAAGGAAATAATTCCACTCTAAAAGTAAGCTTTAAGAATAATGCGTATAGTAATCAATTGAAATATACTTCCAGCAATAAGAAAGTTCTTACCGTTTCAAAAAAAGGTGTGCTCCATGCAAAGAAAGCAGGCGTGGCACTGATAACGGTGAAAGCTTACAATGGAAAAAAAGTTAAAATTAAAATTCGAGTAAGAAAATAGAACACTTTTTGCATTTTGTGAAAATATTAAATCAGACACTACACGAAAACAAAAATTTAAAACAAAATAAAGTTTTTGTGTACAAAATGTAAAAAATGTGTTATAATAATCCTCGGAAGGTAAGGAGTGAGGATTATGACTCAAAAGAGAAGAACATCTGCGTTGGAGAAGGAACAGGTTCGACGTGAGTTATATGTCCTGTTAAGTGAGGGACTTAACAAAGATGGAGATGATGATAGCAGTCTATTTGGGAGCGAAGTTCTGTATTACGGTGAAGCTGTATGTGAACGAGCTGGACTCTATTATTAGTGAGCGGAACTATTTTTTATAGGAGCAGCAGCAGGGAACCGATTGGGGTGGTTTGCCTGCTGTTGCTTTTTTGCTCTATAAGAAAGTTCATCCTATAGAGCAAGTCCCTCATGAGTGAGGGATACAGGGAGTTGAAGTGGACTTGTCCACTTTGTTCTTATACAAATAGAGGATGAGAATATGAAGAAGAGAAGGACACAAATAATCGCCGGTATTGTTTTGGTATCCATGTTGTGCAATTTGTTTTCGGGTGGTATCCATGTGGAGAGAACAAAAGCCACAAACGAGGAAAATGGCGGGACAGGGAGTATTGTTGTGGAAGTAAAAGAACATTCCAAACAGCCCTTTCAGTATAAAAATTGCAAAGTGGAAATGTTGTGCGAAAATTATATACAAATACAGGGAACGAACCGACGGTTACAGCAAGTAAAGAAAGCATTGGAACAACGCTGTGATGTGGTATCCGTACAGAAGGATTATTCCTATTGTTTGCAGGTGGTACAGGAAGAAAAAAACACCAATGACCCTAAGCTACAAAAACAATGGGGATTATGGAATGACGGAACTTATGTATATACCAATTCGCAGGGGAAGGAAATACAGGCAGTGGCCGGTGTGGATTGTAAAGTAAAGCTTGCCTGGGAACAGTTTCAAAGCAGCCAGGAGGACGAGGAAGTTTTGGTGGCAGTCATAGATACCGGTATCGATTATCAACACGAGGATTTGAAAGATTCCATGTGGAAGAACAAAAAAGAAATACCAGGCAATGGAATCGATGATGACAATAATGGCTATATCGATGATGTATATGGATGGGATTTTTACAATAATGATGCTTCTGTTTGCACTTACAGTGCCAATGGAAAAGCGAAAGTGGCCGACAATGACAACCATGGAACCCATTGTGCGGGAACCATAGCTGCTACAGCAAATAACGGAGTGGGGATTGCAGGTATAGTATCCAATGTAAATGTGAAGATTATGGCATTGAAGGCAATGGGGGGAGTAAACGAAGGAACTTCCACTTCCAAATTGATCAAAGCCATTAAATATGCAATGAACAATGGAGCAGACATTGTCAACGCCAGTTGGGGCGGAGAGATGAACAAGGGAGAGGATCTGGCATTGAAAAAGGTGATGGCAGGTTCGGGGCTTCTTTTTGTTTGTTCCGCAGGAAATTGTGGTCAAAATAAGGATGTGTCAGTTAGTTATCCGGCCAGTTACAATAAGGATCTAAACAATGTAATTGCGGTGGGATCTATTGATTGTGATGGAAAGGTATCTGATTTTTCCAACTATGGAAAGAGTGTGGATATTATGGCTCCGGGATCGGGAATATATGGAACGTCCGTTGGTGGGTATGCCACTATGTCCGGTACTTCCATGGCAGCTCCCTTTGTAACAGGAGTGGCAGCTATGTTATATGCAGGGAAGGATTATCGATATCCTGCAGATGTAAAGAGAATTTTATCAGAGTCCTATACGAAATTAGACACTCTCTCAGAAGAATTGGTAGCAAATGCAGGTATAATCAATGCTTTGGCCGCAGTAGAGAAGAGGTCGGAGTTGAAAGAGGATAAGCAGCCTCCAAGGCTTACTTTGCCGAAAAAGGTATATACCGAGTGTATAAAGGTGGAAGCAGAGGATCTTGGGGAATCCGGCATAGCATGTGTATTATATGCAAGAGGCAATCACACATTGTCTTATTTTCGCCATGGTGCAAGAGGAGACACGGTGGAGAATGGACAGGTCACAGTGGAAAAAAACGGTAGTTACACCTTTTATTCGAAAGATCAGGCAGGCAATGAGACCATTGCTACCTGCAAAGTGGATATAGACAAAAAGTCACCAGTGTTAAAAATTATGAAAAAAAAGAAAAAGACATATGTGGTTGCAAAAGATACCCAAAGTGGTTTGAAGAAAGCATGGATTCTTCCTGGAAAACATACCAGAAAGGAAATAAAACACACCAAAAAAGGCATTGGAATCAAAAAGAAAAAGAGAGTAAGAGGGAAGTGGATTACTTTTTATGCGGAAGATCAGGCTGGGAATGTAACTTTTTCTGTATGTGGTTTATAAAGTTTTTGTGGTTTTTTTTCTGAAAATAGTTTATAATGGCATATAGAATGCGTGAAGTGTGTCATATATGAACACGAGCGTACACAAAGAGAAAGCTATGAATCGAATTTTAGGAGGATTAAGTACGATGAGTGATATTGATGTTATGTCAGTAAATGCCATTCGAGCATTGGCAGCAGATACGGTACAGAAAGCAAATTCAGGACATCCGGGTTTGCCATTAGGTGCAGCAGCTATGGCGTATGAATTATGGGCGAAGCATATGAAGCATAATCCAAAGAATCCAGAGTGGGCAAATCGTGACCGTTTCATTTTATCTGGTGGACATGGTTCATCCTTATTATACTCTCTATTCCATGTATTTGGTTACGGAGATTTATCTATGGACGATATGAAGAACTTCAGACAATGGGGTTCTAAGACTCCGGGACATCCAGAGTATGGACATACCGTTGGTGTAGAAGCTACTACAGGACCTTTGGGTGCAGGTATGGCTATGGCAGTTGGTATGGCTATGGCAGAAGCTCATTTGGCATCTCGTTTTAACAAAGAAGGATACCCGGTGGTAGACCATTATACTTATGTACTTGGTGGAGATGGATGTATGATGGAAGGTATTTCCTATGAAGCATTCTCATTGGCTGGTACATTAAAGTTAGGTAAGTTGATCGTACTATATGATTCAAATAAAATCTCTATTGAAGGAGATACCGATATTGCATTCCAGGAAGACGAGAAGAAGCGTTTTGAATCCTTTGGTTTCCAGACGCTAGTCGTGGAAGACGGAAATGATTTAGAAGAGATTGGAAAGGCAATTGCAGAGGCAAAAGCAGATACAACCAGACCAACCATGATTACCGTTCGTACGAAGATCGGATATGGTTGCCCTGCAAAAGAAGGTACAGCCAGTGCTCATGGTGAACCTCTTGGTGTGGACAATGTACGTGCCTTGAAGGAGAACTTAGGATTGGACCCTGAGAAGGAATTCTTCGTACCTCAGGAAGTATATGATAACGCAGCTAAGATCGTAGCTAAGAATCAGGAAGAAGAGAATAAGTGGAATGCAATGTTTGCAGAATACTGCGAGAAGTTCCCTGAGATGAAGGAATTGTGGGACAAGATGCACAGCGATAAGGCAGCAGAAGCATTGATGGACAATGAAGATTTCTGGACGATCGAAGATAAGGCAGACGCTACCAGAAATATTTCTGGTAAGTTCATCAATAAGATTAAGAATTACTTGCCGGGCTTCATTGGTGGTTCTGCAGATTTAGCACCATCGAATAAGACAAATATGAGCGATATGGGTGATTTCTCAGCTACAAATTATGCAGGAAGAAACCTTCACTTTGGTGTGCGTGAGTTAGCTATGGCAGCTATTGGAAATGGTATGGCATTGCATGGCGGATTGCGTCCATACGTTTCTACTTTCTTTGTATTTTCTGACTATGTGAAACCTATGGCAAGATTGTCATCTTTGATGGGAACACCACTTACTTACGTGTTTACCCATGATAGTATTGGTGTTGGTGAAGATGGTCCTACCCATGAGCCAATTGAGCAGTTGGCTATGTTGCGTTCGATGCCAAACTTCACTGTATATCGTCCGGCAGATATGATGGAGACTGCAGCAGCTTGGTATTATGCGGTAACATCTAAGACTACACCGACTGCATTAGTACTCACTCGTCAGAACCTTCCACAGCTTGCAGGTACCAGTAAGGAAGCATTGAAGGGTGGATATATTGTAGATGATAGCAAGAATGCAGTTCCAGAGTTGATCTTAATGGCAAGTGGTTCAGAAGTACAGCTTGCAATTGAGGCAAAAGAGGAATTGTCTAAGGAAGGAATTGACGTTCGTGTAGTAAGTATGCCTTCTATGGATGTATTTGAACTTCAGACACCAGAGTACAAAGAGAGTGTATTGCCAAATGCATGCCGTAAGAGAGTTGCAGTGGAAGCACTTTCAAGTTTTGGATGGGGTAAATATGTTGGATTAGACGGTGGTTATGTGACAATGGAAACATTTGGAGCATCTGCACCGGCTAATGTATTGTTTGAGAAGTTTGGAATTACTACACAGCACGTATTAGAAGTTGCGAAGGAAGTATTGGCACAGTAAGTGCATTGGGGGTTACTGTTCGCGGTTAATGTCAGCAAGTCAGGTCTGCCTATTCTATAATGGATGATAGGGAGTCCTGGTGACATGACACGGATTTATCCTTGTCTGTTTAGGCAGCTGGAAGGTTCGAAACAGTGACGTTTAGGCAAATCGGGTAGGGTTTCCTACTCGATTTTTCTCATTATAGATAGAAAATTTCAATAAATTTACAATGTTCATCTATAGAACAGATAAGCCTGCCTGGCAGGCATCACAATCTATGAAAGACAGCTGTTTACATAGCTAACAACACTTTCATAGTAAGTTTCTGAAAAGAGAGGAATGAAAAGTGTCTAAGATATTGATCGTTGAAGACGAAAGAAAGATTGCCCGTTTTGTAGAATTGGAATTGAGACATGAAGGATATGAAGTGGACTATGCGGGTGATGGAAA
The DNA here is from genome assembly GCA_045124315.1 of Lachnospiraceae bacterium. Lineage (GTDB taxonomy): Bacteria > Bacillota > Clostridia > Lachnospirales > Lachnospiraceae > CAG-411. The sequence goes on along the minus strand of JBGVLO010000070.1, from coordinate 49,451 downwards.
AACTGGTTTGCAGAAAATATTAAAAAAAGATGCAGATTTAGTTGTGCTGGATGTTATGTTGCCGGAAATGAGTGGCATTGAGGTGTGCAAAAATGCCAGGGGAGCCGGCATAGATACACCTATCATTATGTTGACGGCAAAAGATGATGTAATGGACAAGGTGTCAGGTTTGGACAGTGGTGCAGATGATTATATGACAAAGCCATTTGCCATTGAAGAATTACTGGCAAGGATTCGAGTTGCATTGAACAGAAAACAGAAGACAGCAAAAGAGAAGGAAGTACAGATTTTGCAATATGGGGATCTTAAGGTAGATCTTGCAAAATATGAAGTTACTTATGGTGGAGAAACCATAACCCTTACTAAGAAAGAATTTGATCTGCTTGCATATCTTATGAAACATAAGAATCAGGCTGTTTCCAGAGAAACATTATTAAATGAGGTATGGGATTATGATTATATGGGAGAGACGAATGTAGTAGATGTATATATTCGTTATCTTCGCCAGAAATTGGACGATAAGTATGATGTGAAGATCATAAATACCGTCAGAGGAGTAGGTTATATAATAAAAGATGGAGAATAGGATAGAAAAACTACGGCAGTTTTTGAGAAAATATTGGTTGCCCGTTCTTGAAAAGAAGGAAAAAATAAAAAACAATATTAAGCTTTCCATCGAGTTACAGTTGGCCATAACTCATGCAACCTGGATGGTAGTATTTGGAATGTTGATTTTTATTCCGGTGGGATATATTATATGGAATAGTGAGTTGCATGACATTAGTTTTTCCTTTTTTTATGGAGGACAACATTGGAATATCAATCTTTTGGAATTCTATGAGACAGCTGTTGTATTATATATGGCGGGAATTTTGTTTGTGTTAGAGTTATCCAAGAAAAATATTCAACGAATTTCTAAGAAGATGGGAGAAATTGTAAAAAGTACCAATCGTATTACTATCAACAATCTGGAAAAAGAAAGATTAAATGTAGATGGAATTCAAAATGAGTTAAAAGAGATTGCTACTACAATTAATGAGATGTTGGATCGCCTTCAACTGGCATATGAGACTCAGAAACAGTTTGCGTCAGATGCATCTCATGAACTTCGAACCCCAATTGCAGTGATTCAGGGGTATATTAATATGCTGGATCGCTGGGGTGCAAATGATAAGGAAGTGTTAGCAGAATCAGTAGAAGCCATAAAAAATGAAGCGGCTTCCATGAAAGAACTGGTAGAAAAATTATTATTTCTGTCAAGAAATGATAAAAAGACTCTAAAACTTACCAAAAAGAAATTTGATATGGGTAAGATGGTAGAAGAAATCGTAAAAGAATCTGCACTGATTGGGGAAAATAGAAATGTAGAAGAGATTGGTGTGGAGTCCATGCTTTTTTATGGAGATAGGCAGATGTTAAAAGAAGCGATGCGAGTATTTGTTGAAAACGCCATTAAATATACAAATGATGGCGATCACATATATATTGGATGTGAGAAAAAGGATGGAAAATGTGTATTGACAATTGCAGATACAGGGATTGGCATGAAAGAAAAAGACCTGGATAATATATTCGAGCGTTTTTATCGGGCAGACCAGGCGAGAAATAGCACTATCAGCGGACACGGATTAGGATTGTCCATTGCAAAGTTGATCATTCAAAAACATGTGGGAACAATACGAGTGAGAAGTCAGTATACAAAAGGGACTTGTTTTCGAATCGAGTTACCAATACAACAATTTTAGAAAAACTATGGCTTTGAACAACGCATTTGAGCGGAAATGAGGTAAGAAATATGGCAAAAATGAAGGAAAAAAAATCAAAGATTAAAAGTCCTGCGTTGCGAACCTTTTTGATGGCGATGAAAGTGACGTTATTGATCTTATTGCTTGTAATCTTAATTGGCGGAAGCATATTTTATGTGATGTACGGAAAAGATTTTCTTGCAATGCAGCAGGAGGCTAGTTCTGAGGTTGCAGCATCTACAATTGAAACGTTTCGATCTGCGGAAACAAGTTTGATTTATGATTCACAGGGAAAAGAGATATCCGAACTGAAAGGTGAAAAGGATGTGTACTATCTTTCGGACGATCAGATACCGGATTATGTAAAGATGGCATTTGTGTCTGTGGAGGATAAGAATTTTTATACTCACAGTGGAGTGGACTATTTTGCTATTATGCGTGCGGCGTTTCAGTATGTAAAGCATGGACGAATTACACAGGGTGGTAGTACCATTACGCAACAGTTGGTTCGAAATGTATTTATTTCCAAGGAAGTAACCATGAGCAGAAAAATCCGTGAGATGTTTTATGCTATGGAAATGGAAAAACGGTATACAAAAGATCAGATTTTAGAGTTTTACATTAACAATGTATATTTTGCTAATGGATACTATGGAATTCAGGCAGCCGCCAATGGATACTTCAACAAGAACGTTAATCAGCTTAGTTTATCTGAAATTGCATTTTTATGTGCTATTCCAAATGGACCTACAAAATTCAATCCCATTAACAATTATGACAATACCATCACCAGAAGAAATCTGATTTTAAAAAATATGTTAGAGGATCAAAAGATATTACTGGAGGAATATCAGGTAGCAGTAGATGAAGAAATTAAATTAAAGGTTCAGGAAACAAAAACCAATGATTATGTAGAAACCTTTGCAAAATATTGTGCGGTTCGTGCGCTTATGAAGACACAGGGCTTCACATTTAAAAATAAGTTCTCTTCTGCAGCGGAGAAAAAAGAATATGATACAGAGTATAATGAGTTGTATGAAACTTGTGAACAATCCTTGTATTCCGGTGGATACCGAATTTACACATCCATCAGTATTAAGAAGCAGAAAGCATTACAAAAAGCAGTGAATGAAGGTTTGGCTGGTTTTACAAGTAAAACCAAGGATGGAGTGTATCAGATGCAGGGAGCAGCCGTTTGCATCAGCAATAATACAGGACGTGTTGTTGCAGTTGTAGGTGGTAGAAAGCAGAAAGATTCAGCTGGTTATACGCTGAATCGTGCTTACCAAAGTTTCCGTCAACCGGGAAGTTCCATTAAACCACTGATCGTGTATACGCCGTCTTTTGAAAATGGATATACACCAGAGTCTATCGTAAGCGATAAACAGTTTAAGGGTGGACCTCGTAACTCAAATGGACAATATTCAGGCAACATTCCGATTCGTTCTGCAGTAGCAGCATCCAAGAATGTAGTTGCATGGAAGTTGTTTGAAGAATTGACACCGAGGGTAGGATTGTCTTATATATTGGATATGGGATTCTCTAATATTGTAGATAGCGATTACTATCCAGCTTCTTCTTTAGGTGGTCTTACCCATGGTGTGAGCCCGTTGGAAATGGCAGCAGGATTTGCTACGATCGAAAATGAAGGGTATTATAGAGAGCCAACATGTATCATTCAGATTACAGATGCCAGAGACAACATTATTTACGAGAACAAAAACAAAAAGAAACAGATTTACTCCAAAGAAGCGGCACATATGATGACAAGTTGTCTGGAAGCTGTATTTACCACAGGAACAGCCAAAGGCTTGGGATTGAGTAATACAGTCTGTGCGGGTAAGACAGGAACTACTAATGATAAGAAAGATGGCTGGTTATGCGGATTTACAGCATATTACACTACGGTTGTATGGGTAGGATATGATACGCCTCAGAGTGTAAGTGATCTCTATGGTGGTACCTATCCGGGAAGAATATGGCATAATTATATGGAAACCATTCACAGTGGATTGGATTATGCAGAATTGGAAGATGATTATGCAAATAAGAGGGAAAATTGGAGTTATGAGGAGGAGGAAGAAAAGGAAACCGAAGAGCCGGAGGAGACAGAGGTTCCATTAGAAGAGGAAGATGGAGATTTGGAAGAAGAACCAACGGAAAGCCCGGAAGAGTGGACAGAAGGTGGTTCCTCAGAAGAAGATGGAGAGACGGTTCCTCAAGAAGAAACACCAGTACCACAGGAAGGCAGTGATGCAACTGTAAATGATCCGGTTGTGAGCGAGCCGGAGCCAGAAGGCGGAGATGTGGGTATCACCAGTGAAGATGTGACCCAATAACAGCATAGAAAGAAAAAGTCGATTAAGAACGAAAGGTTCTTGATCGACTTTTTTTCGTGCTCATTAATTTTGACAAAAACTGCAAAAAGATTGTGTTATGATTTACGGGAGTAACTTGGCGAATGTCATGTGTACATATGTATATTGGGACAACTCTTTCTAATGGATGCAATTAGAAAGAATGGTTACTTGTAGTAAATAAACGTAACAGTTCAGAGGGGCATTCATAAAATGCCAGAGAGTATCAATATTTCTGCCCGGCCGAACTGTGACATGTAAACCGTCATTGGTTTAAGAAAAAAAGAGAGGATGCGAGGATTATGTCAGAGAATAAAGCAGGAGTATTGATTTGTGAACCAAAAAATTTAAGAAAAGTGGGACAGGAAGAAGAACGGATTTTCATATATGTAGAGGACTATGTTATGTCTTTTGTACAGTATTTGGGAAAAATGAGTATGGAACAGACAAAGGTGGCAGTATTACTTGGGAAAACTCAGTATTTACATAAAAAGCCAATTTTAAAAATACAGGGAGCTGTAGAAATAGATGGTGACATATATGGGGAAGGATGTTTTTCAAAAGAACAGTGGGAAAAAATTTACCGGGAGATAGAAGAGAACTTTAATCAAGTAGAGATAGTAGGTTGGGTTATAGCGAAAGCAGGGCTTATATTAGAACCAAACAAAGAAATGTATGAAATACAGAAAGAAAACTTTCATGGAAAAGAAAAAGTATTGTTGTTATATGATGCACTGGAGAGGCGTGAACGCTTCTTTTTCATGGAAAGAGAAAAGTTTATGCCTATAACAGGGTATTCCATTTATTATGAGAAAAATGAATTGATGCAAAGTTATATGTTGAAGAAAAAGGGCATTGCTAAGAGAGAAGAGGTTGATCTCTCGGTGGTAGAAAATATGAAAAGTAAGTTAAAGAGAATGGAGGAAAGAAAACGAAAAGCAAAAAATACTAAAAAAGGAGTGAGAGTAACTGTTATAGCTGGTTTTTTGGTTGCTGGTGTTGCATTTTTATATAACTATGGTGAAACGGAGAAAATACAACAGGTATTTCAAATTTACAAGGGACAAGGACAAGCTTTAGAGCAGGAAAGTAAAATTGCCAGTGTAGTAAAAAAAGAACAATCGGAAAAAATAAAAAAACAATCGGATGAGGAGATAAAATGTGAGAGCAATTTGGAAGTGGAAAATTCGAAATGTATGGAAAAAGAGGAAGGTCAGCTACAAAAAGAGGAAGAGGATTTACTGGAGCAAAATTCAGAGCAGGATGTATCATCAGAGGAAGTATCATCTTGGGAATTAAATATTGAGGAAGATACTCAGGAACAGTTATCTGAAACGGAGGATACAAACTATATTCCCCAATACTATGAGATTCAACCGGGAGATACGCTGGTAAGCATATGTGAAAAAAATTTTCAAAGCCAGGAGAAAATGAATGAAATACTATCTATAAATGGAATACAGGATAAAAATCACATTGTAGCAGGAACTACCATAAAATTATGGGAATAGAAGTTTAGAGGGGGGGGCTATTCACAGACGCAGTTACAGTTCACACATATGTGAACTGTAACGGATTTGGGCAATGCTGCACATGAAAAATTGCCAAAATCTGCACCAGGTAGACTTTCATACGGTATTTTCAGTACCGAAAATACCTACCCTTGAACAGCAACTTTAGAGAGTGCTATCTTCACAATGGAATGCAAATACGATATAATAAATAGAAAGTCCGTGTTTAAAATGAGTGATTTAGGACAAGGCGGAAATGGAAAGCTACATCCTATCTATGCACGGTTATTGAAATACAAATTCTAGTATGAATTACTCTAAATAACACTATGTTTCGTTGGTCTGTTTTCTCGATGGCACAGATGTAAAAGCTTCAGCGTAGCCCACTACACCTACGTTTTTACATCGGCACTCTTAAAAAAGCATTCTCACCGAAGCATTACGGTATTTAGGTTGGTTCATACTAGTAGTAATAAATATGAAGGTAGATGTGAGAGAAGATGGAAAGTTTATCAGAACGAAGCGAACAAAAAAGATATGAATTAAGAAAAAAGAGAAGAAAGCGACTTCAGAAAATTACAGTAGCGTTTGTTGCAGTTAGCGTTATAGGATCTATATTATTTTATGTCTTTTTTCAAATGAACCGAACTTATAATGGTTACACAGTTGTCAATGAAATAGAACGAATGGATAGCAACAGTGCAAAATATCTGTATCATAAAGGTAAGTTGATCAAATATAGCAAAGATGGGGCTTCCATGCTTACTGCCAATGGTGAGATTATTTGGAATGGAAGTTATGAATATCAGAATCCAATTGCAGTAGCCTGTGGAGATTATGTTGTTGTAGCAGATCAAGGTGGCAAGCAGTTTAGTGTGTTCAATGAAAAAAAAGATGCAGTGCAAATTAAAGTTGATGCAGAAATTGAACAGGTTAGCATTGCGGACCAGGGTGTGGTAGCAGTAACCCTACAGCAGGATGATGAGGCAAAAATAAATATATATGACCCGTATGACATTGTGGAACAACTTAAGGTATCCATAGCTACAAGTACGGATAGTGACGGGTATCCGGTAGGGATTGCTTTGTCTGAAGATGGGCAGCGATTGGTTACCAGCTACGTAAATATAGCCGGTGGTGTTATATCCAGTAGCTTGAATTTTTATAATTTCTCTGTTACAGGGAAAAATAAAGTGGATCGAATTGTAGGCTCTAGACCAATGGAACAAAATATTATTGCAGATGTGCAGTTTTTGAATTCCAATACGGTTTGTGCATTTGGAAAAAGTGGATTTTATCTATACAACATGAAGGATACACCGGAGGATGTATGTAAAATTGAATTTAATGAAAATATACGAAGCGTATGCTATAACTCAAAATATATTGGAGTGATTGTGGAAAACAATGGTAAATTTGAGAAAGCATATAAGTTGATTGTCTATAATTTGAATGGGAAGCAGATATTAGAGAAAGAGATTGATTACACTTATGACAAAGTGGAATTAGGAGAAGAAGAAGTGATTTTTTATTCATCTATGCAAGCAAATATTCTGCGCTTCCGGGGAAGTCAGAAGTTAAATTGTGATTTTGATGAAACAACTGCATACTTCTTCGATGAGCCAGCTTCGGATAAATATATTGTGATTAATGGGTCAAAAATACAGGAAGTAAGATTAACTGGTCGAAAAGAAGAGTAAGTTTGGAGAGGGAAAATGAACGGATTGGTAATAGTGGTGCTGTTTATTATAATTTTTATGACAGTACGGGGGTATCATAAAGGTCTAATCAAAATGGGATATTCTTTGCTTACAATTATTCTGAGCTTTGCTATTACAGGAATGTTAGCGCCTGTAATGGCAAACAGGATGTGCGGGAGTGAAATTATTGTGGCGTATATTTCGGATTCTGTGAATGAAAGTATGGGAATAGAAGATAAAATGTACGATGCCACAGAAAAAACAGTAGGCGAACTGAAATACAACAAAAAAATGAACAATCGACAACAGGAAGGTTTTATAAAAGAGTTAGGATTGCCTGGTGCCATGACAGAAGCTTTGCTTACAGGTGTTGCGGATGAATTGGAGAATACAGGGAAAATGGCTGCGAAAAAGTTCTCTAAATACCTATGTGATAAAATTGCTTGTATTATAATAAAGACACTTGTATATATTTTGGTATTTATTATAGTAAAGATCATATTAAGGATGTTTGCATTCTTAGTAAATAAGATCGATGATATTCCGTATATCGACGATATAAGTGAAATGGGTGGAGCTGTTATAGGTGCCATGGCAAGTTTGGCGAGTATATGGTTGTTCTTCCTATTGTTGGTTCCTTTTAGTGGAAGTGAGTTTGGAAAGTTATGTTACAGTTGTATCAATCAAAGTGCATTCTTGCGCTTTTTATATGATAATAATTTATTGATGAATTGGATTTTTACCAGTACTGCAAATATGTAGGATGGGAACTCAATAAATAATAAAATACATAACTGATATGTAGTGCCTCTTGTCAAGTGTAAATTTGCAAGATTTACAAGAAACACTTTTGTAAACTGAAGGCATTTTGAAAAGGTCAGGGTTTCAGATCCCGGCATTGGCCACTCTGATATACGTGGATTGGTTACCTACAGGTCAATGGTCCGCCGTGAGTCCCAATATCTATTCTCGTGGATAGCGAATGCAACATAATACCGTAACATTAGCTCCGACATAGTTACGTCGTGGATGACTCGAACCTTGAAGTGGCCCATAACCTCTTCAAGATACCTTCAGGTTTGCAATTGTTGTTTTCCGTTAGCCGAATACTCATTATCTGTTTCGAGATTCTGAGCCTCGGAGGTGTATCTAGCCACTCCGCTAGGTGCTTGCCCTTGATAGGGGATGAAATAAATGCTACACTTCTTTTCTCGATGGAAAAGAATTATCTGTTTCTGAGTTCTTCGCCATCGGTGCACCCTTGATTGCATTTATTTCATGCCATGTCAAGGGTGGCGGACGGTTGCGATGTTCCTGGGGAGGTCAGGCAATCTTGTCAGTCATCATCCCCCAAATAAAACATGCCAGCTCTCTGGCAATAGCTGTTTTTGCTATATTACCATTTTTACCCTGCATTACCATTCGCACATATTTACGACGAAGTCTTTCACTTGCTTTGTCAGCATATTGGATTATCTCTGGCGAATTTCCCTTTTGTCTTGCTTTTAATGCCTTTGATTTTTGTGCAAAATTTCCACGACTGTAGCATTGTGCTGCTTCTGTCAGTAATCGTCTCACATGCTGATTACCTGCTTTGGTGATCCCTAAACGGTTACGATCGTCACCGCTGGAATCTTCGCCTGGAGTTAGGCCTAGATATGAAGCAAATTTTTCAGCAGTAGGAAAACGGTTAAAGTCTCCAACTTCCACGATTACGGATAATGCGGTATGTGTTTCAATTCCTTTCAGACAACGTAGCCGGCTCACCTTTTCTTTGTAGTCATCTGCTTCTGATAATTCCTGAATGCGATTGTCAAAACGTTCAATTTTATCAGTCAGCTGGTCGTAGGTTGCAAGATACTCGTTCAGTATTTCGCGATATAAAAGATCAATTTCAACGGAACGCAGCCATTTAATGTGGGCAATGGTCCAATTACTTTTACTTTCGTCACAATGAAGTCCGTGTCTCAGGCAGAATGCGAGTATTTGTTGCTTGATGCCTTTCAACTGATGTTTATGATCATCTCGCATACGAATGAACTCTTTAATCTGTAGTTCTTTGTCCGTAGGTATGTGTACCGGACTGTATTGACGATATGCAAGACATCTGGCGATATTGGCAGCATCGCGTTTGTCTGTTTTGATTCGTTTTTTCTTCTGTTCCACAGTCATTGTGGATGGTGCAAGAATAACGCATTCAACATTAGCTGCCGTAAGCTGGTGATACAGTGTATAACCAAGGCAACCAGCTTCATAACCGCATATAAAATGGGTGTCATCACCATAAAACTTATCGCGCATGGTATCGAGATAAATCAATATGTTTTTGTAGTCAGCATCAACTTTTGTGACATGTTTTGCATTTTCCATGTCGAGAGTCATGCAACAAAGTGTAAAACTTTTTTTATGGACATCCATTCCAACGTAAACTGTGTTATAATTCATAATAGTGGCCTCCTTTTGTATGCGGTAATCCCTGTTACCGATGTTTGTGTTTTCAATTTACATCTTACAGGTAAATCCACGTTAGTGCAAATGTGAGGTCACTACATATTATCTATTCAAAAGCAACAATTGAGTTTTGATCACCTTCACTCAGTCAAAGTCAAAAACTAATTCTCAGTTTTTTTCTTCCCCCGCTCCTCATAATCATCCAGGAAATTATAGCTATCGTTTCCCCGATGATATCCAATTAGTGTATCCAAATTTACATCATGCACACTTCGAAAAATATTGCGGTCTATGACTTCACTGGTGGCTCTCAGCTTTTTGATTAATTCTTTCATCTCTTGACGTTTGGATTCCCCTACTCCATCTCCACTTTCAGAAATCGATTCGGTAAATCGGCAGGCACATTGTAAAAATTCTAATTGATTATAGTCACGCCAGGTGATAATGTCGTCTTCTTTAATTAAATACATTGGTCGGATCAATTCCATGCCTTCAAAATTGGTACTGTGCAATTTTGGCATCATGGTCTGAATCTGCCCACCATACATCATCCCCATAAGGATTGTCTCGATCACATCATCAAAATGATGTCCCAGCGCAATCTTATTGCACCCCAAATCCTGTGCATTTTTATACAAATATCCTCTTCTCATTCTTGCACAAAGATAACATGGGTTACCATCCACTTCATGTACAATATCAAAAATATCGGTATGAAATGTTTCCAATGGAACATTTAAAAGTTCTGCATTGCTCAATAATTTTTGTCGATTCTTTTCATTATACCCTGGATCCATGGAGAGAAATTTTAATTCGAAATCCATTTTTCCATGTCGCTGAACCTCCTGCATCAGTTTCGCCAAGAGCATAGAATCCTTTCCGCCGGAGATACAAACTGCAATCTTATCTCCATCCTGGATCATATCATATTCCTGAATACCACGGATAAATGGTCTCCAAATTGATTTTCTATATCTCTTTATGATACTTCTTTCAATCTCTTTGCATCGGTTCATTTCCATGTTTTTTCTTCCTTTCTACCACAAATATCCAGAGTTTCTTAATCCAATTTCATGATACCAAGATCAAAAGTTCTTAACCCACATGAATTGCGGGAGCTGATCCATCGTAGCTATTCGTAGGTATCATTTTTTTACCATCGCACTAAGATATTTTCTACAGGATATAGATATGTGTTTGTTGATTATTGCTATATCATGTATCTTTTTGCTTAGTGCGACAGCCTCAATCAAATTTCATTTATTTTACAAGATCTGAAACCTGACCAACAAAATAGATCATTCCGTCCGAATCGGTAATTGTATACACAAAGGAGTGATCCACATTAAAGTAAATATAAGGCTCCGGTGTTGGTTCCCCCGGAAGTGCACCTGCTTCCTTAATAATTGCAGTGGCTGCTGCCGCAGTGACCCCTCTTTCTTTCACTTCTATTTTTGTTTTATGAAGCACATCCTCCACAAAAAAGTTTTCCGCATTCTCTCCCTGAATTTCAGGGAAATAAGCATCTTTTCCGGAAAATGCATCTTCCATTCCTAGTGCCTGCAGCATTTCTTTTAAACTAAGAGTACCATATTCAAACTCAAATTTTGGAAGATGCACAACTACTTTTCTGTCCTCTGAAGATAACAATTCTTCAAAAAGTTTCTCCTGTTCCCGCTCTGATTTTCCTGCAAACAATTGTGGAGTTGACACTTCCTTATCTTTCGACATCAAAATATTAAAACAGTATTCTCTATCATAAAATGGAAGAGAAACCATCTGAAATTCTTCATCCTCATAATATTGATAGTACTCCTTTTCACCTCGCATCATTTCCACTTTTGTTGTTTCATTATCTCCGTAAAAATCTTCTTCTGTTGTACAATCAATATCAAAAGTATCCAGCCAATCCCCATTAAAATAAACGGTATTTACCAAAACAGAACTTGCATTTTTTTGTAAATCCTCCAACAAAAGCTTTTGAATTTTTCCCTTTGTACTCTCACTCACCCAAGCATTGATCTGATCCTTTGGATTTCCGTTTTCAAAATCCATTACCTTCTTTTCCATAGTAAACATATCCTGCATTTTCTCAAAATAAGCTTCCTGTTCTTCACTATCAAAACTATAATTTTCCTCATTGCACCAGAATGAATTCTTAGATACCACTGTAGTGTCATGTAGGTTTAGTTCCTTGTAATGATATCCATCGTCTTCGTCATCTCCCTGGTCTCCCTCATCTTCCGGATCATAGTCATTATCAGAATGTGCTAAAAAGTAAGTACTATATGCTTCATTCCACGGTTCCCAATCTGCAATTCCCAATATTTGTTCTAATTCTGTCTTTGTATTGTCTCCTGCTGCATTGGTCAATACTGTCATGGCTGTAGATATACTATATGGTGAAAGTACCTTTCCTCCCTCTTGCTCTTCACAAAGGTTGAACAATTTCAATCCAAGCTGATTTACGGAATGATAAATGCTATTCTCTTCTACCGGTTCTTCTGTTGGGATAGCAGACGGAGACGCTACTACTGGTGAGGTAGAGACTGCTGGTGAGGTAGAGACTGCTGGTGCCGTAGAAACTGCTGGTCCTGTAGTCAATTCCGGTGCTGTGCTCATTTCCGGCTCTGTGGTACTTGCCTGACTATTCGTCGGCACAGGGGAACCCGCCTCCTTTGTCTCCTCTGGCTGGGCTGAGACTTTCGGTGACGCGGAAACATTTGTTGTTGGCTGTAATGTAACAATGTCAGTTTCAGAAGGTGTAGATGTAACATTTGCTGTACTTTCCACAGTGGAAGTTGGTACGACTGTAGGGTTTACAGTTGCCTGTTGCGTTGGTGCCACCTGTTGTGTTGGAATAATGGTACCTGCCGGTGCTGTAGTCGCTGTTTGTACAGTTTGCGCTGTTGCTACAGGGGATGCGGTTGTTTCATTTGTCTGGGCTTTTTTTACCGTAACTTTTATTTTTGCCGTATACTTCTTTACCTTGACAACTACACTACATTTTCCTGGATTCTTTCCTTTGATCACACACTTTTTTGTCTTTCCATTGGATACAGTTGCAATTTTCTTATTCGAAGAAGTAAACTTTGCTTTCATATTAGTGGTAACACTTTTCTTCTTCCCTACCTGAACGGTAATTTGATTGCTTGATACCTTTAACTTTGTTTTCGCAAACGCTGCATTTGTCAATGGAATCCCTCCAACCAACAAAACACCTGCCAAACCTGCTGCCATAATATTTTTCATATTTTTCTTCATACTATTTTTCCTTTCTTTTTTATTAAAAAATTTTATTCTTTCAGTGTCTTTTTTCTCATTCCTACTATACCAAACTCTTGGTTTTCCTGTCCATTCTTTTAGAAAAAAAACGGAAAGAAAAATCCGTTTCCCGATTTTCCCTTCCCGTTCTTTCTTCCTTAAATTGAGAACCAGAACTCTACTCCCGGGTGCTTATTCTCACAGCCATAAGAAAATCCATGCATATCCAACATATATTTCACGATCGTCAAGCCCAATCCTGTACTTCTGATTTTTCCTTTATTCTCTTTCAAGGCTTTATGATATCCATCCCAAATATGCGCACGAATTTCTTCCTCAATTTTCGGTCCATTATTAAACACACCCACAAATAGCTTTCCCTTCTGTTTCTTAATACTCACCTTAATCACTCCATGTTCCGGGGCATGTTTGATTGCGTTTCCGATCAAATTAGACAACACCTTGTACATACAAGATAGATCAGCGGTAAAGGAAGCATCAGCATCCCCTTCCAAAGCAAACTGGATTTCTTTCTCATGGTAGACCACATCATACTGTTTCATAACTGCATGAATCAATTCTCCCAATGCAATTTCTTCCGGCTCCAACTGATAACCGGTAGTCTCAAGTTTTGATAGTTCCAGCATATCCAATACCAGTCGGTTCATTTCCTTTGTCTCATGTGTAATGGTATCCAAATATTCCTTCTGCCTCTGCTTATCTTCCTGATACTGCAACCCTTCACAGTATCCCTGAATAATGCTGATTGGTGTCTTTAGCTCATGGGCAATTGCTCTTGTAAGCATCTTTTGACTCCAATCCCATTCCTCCTGTCTGGAAAATAATATATGCATAACTGAGTATAAAATGACAGCTATTAGAATGTAGAATATGGTCGTTATAATATACACCAGGTATAACTGTTGTACCGCAATCTTTAACGGATTTCCCGAAAAACTATAAGATACGGTTGTACCCACATCGATCTTTTCTTTGCCGGTTCTCGTCACTTCCAACAAACTGGATTTGTTCTGTTCGGTTCCTGATTGTAACTTCTCCTGAGCTAAGGAAACCAGTGTATTATCTTCTGTATAGTAAAACTCACTGGAAACAGCCAAATCCTTGGTAAAGTCATGGGACACATCCTGCCATCCAGTCAAATCTTCCTTTGGTGCTACTTCCGTTTCCCAAACACAAACATAATCCTGTGTTTCCATGTTTGATTCTATATATACATTCTCTGTTTCAATCCATTGTAAAACCTTACTTTGCTCTATTACTTTCGTATCTTCCGACACTTCTGTAGCAGGACAAATCACCGAAATGTCCTCAGGCCAGAATTCCCCCTCCTTCTGGTAACCATCAGCCACTACCATGGATTCTTCCACAGCCTCATATGCGTTCCTCAACTCTTCTTTCTGCGTTTCGTTCAAAACTTTACGCAATGACATTGCAAATTTGTAGGTGTCTACAAAAACTGTGTCCATATCTTCATCATCAATCCTTTGACGGAAGTTTAGAAATACCACATCCTCGTTTTCTGCAACAACCTTTCCATCTTCATTGCAGGTATAGTACAAGCCAAAATTGTCTTCTGTTGTACTAAAAGCAATCTCTGCCATGGCCAAATTTGCTTCATATGCGCTCAACTGAGGATCCTGAAGGTTCGAGGATTCTATCACTCGCATTTTCCTTGCAATTGTACTCTCCAGCTTTGCTATCTTGTTTGTCATGCTACTTTGTATCGATGAACCATTGATACACGTCATACCTGTAATACTTAGCACATAACACAGGCACAAAATCACTGCCACTAGAATATACAGTTTTTTCTTATATGGCAATTTATTCTTCATATTACCCCATTACTCCTTCCAAACGTATCCTGCTTTATAAACCGTTTGCAATGGTTCTGCTGCTTCACCTATACTCTTACGAAGCTTCTTTACATGTGTATCCACTGTACGGTCATACCCAAAATATTCTTCCCCCCATACACGGTCCAAGATCTGTCCTCTGCTTATGATCTGACCTTTGTTTTCTAAGAATAATTTTAGAATTTCATACTCTTTGCTTGCTAAATCGACAACTTTACCGTTAATATGAGCCACATGACAGGTAGTATCCAAAGACAAAGTAGAGGCTTTAATTATACCTGGCTTTGCTCCCACATTTCCCTTGTATCTATTTGTCATAGCCTTTGCTTTTGCATATAACACATCCAAAGAAAATGGCTTCGTCAAATAGTCATCTGCTCCGCATGCATAACCTTTGAGTTTACTCTCATCGTCATGTACTGCTGTCAAAAATACAATTGGCGCATCTGTGAACTGTCGGATCTGTTCGCAAGCCTCCATTCCGTCCATACCAGGCATCATGATATCTAAGAAAATCAAGTCAAAGGGCTGTTTCTTCGCTTCTACCACTGCCTGTATTCCATCCTCTGCCTCTACTACTTCATAGCCTTTCACTTCAAAAAAATCACGCATTAAAACACGTAACTTCTTCTCATCTTCTGCAATCAACAATCGCTCCATTATTAACTCCTTTCAAATGGTATCTTACTTTTTTCTAACTCGCTTATTTACAAATACGAATCTTGCTAAATCCTCCATTTTGAACCTTTCCAGCGGAATCTACTATGTACGCTCGCACCTTGATATAATATACTTTTCCACTGCTTACACCAACGCTCAATCTTTTCTTCGTCTTATTGGTTTTCACATGACTTGCTTTTGCAAAACTAGGGCTACTCGAATACCAATAGTCATACTTGGCTCCCCCCTGTACAACCTTAACTTTTACTATAATACTTCCATCTTTTCTTCTCTTGACAGATGTGATCGTCACCTTATTTACGGAAATTTTTGTCCATTTCGCATATACCATTAAGGTATCCTGTGACACATTTCTTATTGTAGTAACTTTCTTTGTATATGTCTTATCCAAATACCATCCATCAAACTTATATCCCTTCTTCTTATCTGCCACCAGAGAAATTTCTCCGGTGTTCTTTTGAATAACCGTAGGGTTTGTATTGTTTTTCGTACCATTCATATAAACAATAGTACATGTAGTTTTCTGTGTCCCTCCATTTGTACTTGGTTTCGCGGTCTCCTGAGACGGATTCGAAGGTGCCTTTGTTGTTTCCGGCTTCTTAGTAGGTTGAGGTGCCGCTGTCGTCGTACCTTCTCCATCTACGATCACATTCATTGTAGGAGTTGGTCTTAAAGTTGGTTTGGGCGTTCCCGGCAAACCAACATCTATAATAGGTGTAATTGTAGGATACTTTATATCCCCATCTGTTCCAGGAAGCATTGTTGGATTTCCATTTGGTATTGTAGTCACTTCAGGCAAGCGTGTCGCTATAGGCATACCTGTTGTTACAGGTCCATCCGTTCCTTCCGGCATGACCGTTGCTATTGGTTCAACAGTTCCTTCCGGCATGACGGTCTCTATTGCCCCAACAGTTCCTTCCGGCATGGCTGTCTCTACTGATCCAACAGTTCCTTCCGGCATGGCTGTCGCTATTGGCTTTTCCGGTTCCAACTTATCATACACATCATCTTCCAGGATACCATTTTCAACTTCCGGAAGCATGGTAATTCCCGGATTACTAACAACTTCCCCTCTGATAGCAGGCTCTGTCACAACCTGGTTTCCTTCCATCCAATCTGCATCCACTTCTTCAAACACCTCTGTGTCATCCAAATCAAAAGGACTTTCCTTTTCCACACTGGACTCCTCTACCACCTTGGCATACGTCACACTACCTCCCTGGCTCATACTCTCTATACATAATGCTAAAATCAAAAAAGACTGTGTCACCATTGTCTTCCAATCACGTTTTTTCTTTTTCAATTTCCATTCTCCTTTCTAACACTTATGGTATTCTCTTTTTTTGTACTTTCTATGTCGTTTTTACATAATTCCATGATGCCCAGATCAAAAAGTCTGAACCCACACGAGCTTGCAGGAGCTGCTTCCAGCGTAGCAATTCGTAGGTATCATTTGTCCGCATGCCGTAAAAAAGGACGAAACCTATGTTTCATCCCTCTTTTTTCCCGTTGTTTTTTTTTCACCAAATCTAGGCATAATATGTTGGTCGATCATCTGCTCGATAATTTTCTTCTTCATATACACATCAAAGCTAAGTACACAGATAAATGTAAAACATACCAAAAATTCCCGATCTTCTTCTTTCGCTTCCTTCCCCTCAAATGCCTTCTCAGCCTTCTTATATTTACGAACCACATCTTTTACCAACGCATCAATCTGTTCTTCTTCATATGAAAAAACCTCTTCATACACTTCTTCTAAATTCAACGATCCATCTACATATCCCCCCTTATTAGAGAACATGTCCAATAAAGGTTGGAAAACATTTCGAATATCACTAATAGACATTACGTTTTTAAAATAATAGATAAAAATCAGCAACAGCATGTGCTCTTTTGAGTATTTTTTCTTCTCAGGTGGTGGTAACAAATGGTTCTTCGTGTAGTTATTGATCATGGTCTTCGTTAGGATCTTATCATCCTCGAAACGTTTTTCCTGTTTCAAATGCTCGTCCATAAACGTAGTAACCTGATCCATATATAAATCAATATTAGGAATTTCATCCGGCTGAATAAAATCCAACTGTTGTAAATTTTCTATCAGTTGCCGAACATATTCCGCATTTGTCTTACTCACGCATATCACCTCTAGCTTATTATATAGTATTAAAAACCATATGACAAGTGATAACGAATCATTTCTTTTTACAGGTTTCAGTTCACAGGTATGTGAACTGTAACATTCCTTCATTGCCAAACATGCAGTAACTATGATAAAATAAACCTATTAATACAAAGGAGGATTGCTCATGAAACGACCAGATTATATCGACTGGGACGCTTACTTTATGGGAATTGCATTGCTGTCAGCACAGAGAAGTAAAGACCCCAATACCAGCGTAGGCGCATGTATCGTAGACCAGAATAATCGTATCCTCTCCCTTGGTTACAACGGAATGCCACGAGGATGCTCAGATGACGAGTACCCCTGGGCCAGAGAGGGAGAAGCATTAGATACCAAATATTTATATGTCTGCCATGCAGAGTTGAATGCCATATTAAATTACAGAGGTTCAAACAACATGGTGGGAGCCAAGATATATACAACTCTTTTCCCTTGCAACGAATGCACAAAAGCTCTGATTCAATCCGGTATTTCTGAAGTAATTTATATTTCTGACAAATATGCACAGACTCCAAGTGTAGTAGCAGCAAAAAAGATGATGAAGAGTGCGAATATTATATATCGCCCTTATCAGCCGATCGGAAAAGATATTACACTTTCTCTTTAGTATAAAACAAGGATAGATATCGCCTTTAAGGCGCCTATCTATCCTCTTTCTATTTTCCTGTCTCCTCTATAGGTTCTAATTTTTCTTTGTAATTCTCCATATAGCGGAACACATCTTTTTTCAATTTTTTCCATGCTTTTGGATGTTTCACATAGTATTTTGGACACATTTTTCCGGTTACATCGTAATGGCGGATAATGTCCTTTTTCTCTAGATCATATTTTCCACACAGCCATGCCGTCAACTTCACAAGAGATTGATAAGTCTCCTTTCCAAATTTTCCTGCAGAATCCTCATGACATACTTCAATGGAAATGGTATCTGAGTTTCTATTGTTCGACGCATAGGAAATTTCATTTAATGGAATACACTGAATGATCTCACCCTCTAATCCAATGACATAATGACTGCTGGCATATGTAGTTTTCTTATTTTTCAAATTTTCAAAATAATCTCGATTATCCTTGGCAGTGCTTCCAGGATTAGCTGTGTAATGGATCACAATTCCATTTACCTTTTCTAATTTACGCTGTGACCGGGAATACTGATTTGGCGTCAAAAAATCTGTTATGATTTTGGGCTGATCGGTCTGTATCTTTTCTTTTTTTGTTTTCTCTTCCTCGTCCCCAATCATAAAACTAAGCACAGCACAAATTAGGATCAGAACTGCCAGCGCCCCTAGAAAATAAAAAAATAATTTACTAAGCAGCATTTCTAGAGCTGTTGGTTTTTTTTCTTTTTCTTCCATAACCCTCTATCCTTTGTAAGTTTCTCTACACCAGAAAAGAGGCGAGCATAACCGCAACGCCTCTTTCCTCACTCTATCTTAGATTAAGGTATAATTCCTTATCTCTTAACTATAATACATGATGCTGGGGTCAAAATCCCCCAACTATGATACACACGGATTGTTCCGTACTTTGTACTCCCACAATCCTGCAACAGTACATATTACTGATCGATGCTGTAATTTGGAGCCTCTTTTGTAATATGAATATCATGTGGATGACTTTCCTTCAAAGAAGCAGCGGAAATCTTAACAAATCTTCCATTCTCCTTCAATGCTTCAATATTTGATGTTCCACAGTATCCCATACCTGAACGGATACCACCAATTAACTGGAATACAGTATCTTCAATAGAACCCTTGTATGCAACACGGCCTTCTACACCTTCTGGAACTAATTTCTTTGCATTTTCCTGGAAGTAACGGTCCTTACTACCATTCTCCATAGCTGCAATCGAACCCATACCACGGTATACTTTGTACTTTCTACCCTGGAATAATTCAAATGTACCTGGTGCTTCATCACAACCAGCAAACATACTTCCCATCATTCATACATTTGCTCCAGCAGCGATTGCCTTTGTCATATCTCCAGAATACTTGATACCACCGTCTGCAATAATAGGTACTCCGTACTCTTTTGCAACTGAGTAGCAGTCCATAATAGCGGAAATCTGTGGCACACCAATACCTGCAACCACACGAGTAGTACAAATAGAACCAGGTCCAATACCAACCTTAACTGCACTTGCACCAGCTTCAATCAAATCCTTAACTGCTGCTCCTGTAGCAACATTACCAGCAATGATCTGAAGATCAGGATAAGTCTCACGAATCATCTTTACACAACGAATTACATTTGCTGAATGGCCATGTGCACTATCTAATACCACTGCATCTACCTTAGCTTCAACCAAAGCTTTTACACGATCCAATACATTCGCTGTAATACCTACTGCTGCTGCACATAGCAACCTTCCCTGTGCATCCTTTGCTGCAAGTGGATACTTAATCTGCTTTTCAATATCTTTGATTGTAATAAGACCTTTCAAATTTCCTTCTGCATCCACAATAGGAAGCTTCTCTTTTCTAGCCTTTGCTAAAATTTCTTTTGCTTCTACTAAAGTGATTCCTTCTCTTGCAGTAACCAAATTCTCTGTAGTCATAGAATCTTTGATCTTCTTAGAAAAATCTGTTTCGAACTTAAGATCACGATTTGTAATAATACCAACTAACTTCTTACCCTCAGTAATAGGCACACCTGAAATACGGAACTTAGCCATTAAGTTATTGGCATCCTCTAAAGTGTGCTCCGGTGATAAATAAAATGGATCTGTAATAACACCATTCTCTGAACGCTTTACACGATCTACTTCTTCAGCTTGCGCTTCAATAGACATGTTCTTATGAATAACACCGATACCACCCTGTCTGGCCATTGCGATCGCCATACGATGTTCTGTAACAGTATCCATACCTGCACTCATCATTGGAATATTCAGCTTAATCGTCTTAGTCAAATGTGTTGATAAATCAATCTCATTTGGAATCACTTCTGAATAACTAGGTACCAATAATACATCATCAAATGTAATGCCATCACCGATAATTGTTCCCATTTTAAATTTCCTCACTTTCTTTTGTTGCTGAACAGAACATGCAAAACCCGCGCAAAAAAGCTAAAACCCTGAAGTTTCCCCTATCACACGCTCTCTTTTGCTCCCACTGTTCGTTAATTGGTTTTTCGCTGTCTGATTTTTTCAAGTATAACGAAAATTTCATGTTTTGTCAACACCAGCGCTCCTTTTTTTCGTTTTTTATGATGTAGAACAAAGTGGACAAGTCCACTTCAACTCCCTATATCCCTCACTCATGAGAGACTTGCTCCACTTTGCGTGCCAGATGTATAGCAAAAAAGACCCATGAAACAGTTTTGTTTCACGGATCTTTTTCATACACTGATTTATTTTTTTCCTACAAATCTCGTTCCTAATTTTATCTGTAGACAATACAACAATTTTTCAGAAGGTTCAATCAAAAGCCTTACCTTCTTACCCTTTAGTACAGTAACCAAAGTGTATACATCATTCTCCTTCTTTGCAGAAGCAAAATCTCTCACTGGCAAACTTTTATATTGGTCAAGCTCTTTTGAACCTACCAAGCCAAAACATTCAATGTTATCGGTCTCAATTTTTGCCTGGTTCTTTCTTCTACTCTTATTCATAATCTTTGCGATGATCAGTACATCATCACAATATAAATATTCGTACTCGATCTTTCCTCTTCGATAAAAATAGGTATTTAAGGAAACTATCACGATCTCAGCAGGAAGTGAACATGCCACTACTATTCCTGTATGATCTACAATAGAAGACCAACAGGCAAACAAGAAAAACAACGCAGCAACAACATATATTGCGTAGGCGATCATGTTTCTCACAAGGGGTTGTTTTGGTTTTACAACAACCTCTGCATACATTGATTCCATAATTTATCCTTTCTATGCAACTTCGATTACATCATTCCCATTCCAGGATTTCCTGCTGGCATAGCTGGAACATCTTCCTTAATCTGTGCAACAACTGACTCTGTAGTCAATAATGTAGAAGCTACAGAATTTGCATTCTGTAATGCACTTCTTGTAACCTTAACAGGATCAAGAATTCCAGCTTTTACCATATCTACATACTGTTCATTATATGCATCAAAACCATTTCCAGGAGCAGCCTCTCTTACACTATTGATGATAACAGCACCTTCTAATCCAGCATTTGCTGCGATTGTTGACAATGGAGCTTCCAAAGCCTTTAAGATAATGTTTGCTCCTGTCTTTTCATCACCTTCTAAAGTAGCTGCAAGCTTAGCTACATCCTTTGAAGCATGGATATATGCAGATCCACCACCTGCAATGATACCCTCTTCTACTGCTGCCTTAGTAGCTGCAAGTGCATCTTCCATACGAAGCTTAGCTTCCTGCATCTCTGTCTCTGTAGCTGCACCAACACGGATTACTGCAACTCCACCTGCAAGTTTTGCAAGTCTTTCCTGTAATTTTTCTCTATCAAATTCTGATGTGGTTTCTTCAATCTGCTTTTTAATCTGTGCAACTCTTGCATCGATTGCAGCCTTGTCACCTTCGCCGTCCACGATGATTGTATTTTCCTTCTGAACCTTAACGGATTTTGCACGACCTAACTGGTCAAGTGTGGTCTCTCTCAAATCTAAACCTAACTCTTCTGAGATTACCTGGCCACCTGTTAAAATAGCGATATCTTCTAACATAGCCTTTCTTCTGTCACCATATCCTGGAGCCTTAACAGCCACAACAGAGAATGTACCACGTAATTTATTGATTACTAATGTAGATAATGCTTCACCTTCTACATCTTCAGCGATGATCAATAATTTTGAACCAGACTGTACGATCTGCTCTAATACTGGTAAGATTTCCTGAATATTTGAGATCTTCTTATCTGTAATTAAGATATATGGATTCTCAAGATTTGCTTCCATCTTGTCCATATCTGTAGCCATGTATGCGGAAATATATCCACGGTCGAACTGCATACCTTCTACTAAGTCTAATTCTGTCTTCATAGTCTTAGATTCTTCGATCGTGATTACACCATCATTTGAAACTTTTTCCATTGCATCTGCAACCATCTGACCAACTTCATCGTCTGCTGCAGAAATAGCAGCCACCTTTGCGATCTGTTCTTTTCCAGTTACCTTTGCGCTCATTCCTTTAATTGCTTCTACTGCACAATCTGTGGCTTTCTTCATTCCTTTTCTAAGTACGATTGGGTTTGCTCCTGCTGCAAGGTTCTTCATTCCTTCGTTGATCATAGCCTGTGCTAAAACAGTAGCTGTTGTTGTACCATCTCCGGCAACATCATTTGTCTTTGTAGCTACTTCTTTTACAAGCTGTGCGCCCATATTTTCAAATGCATCTTCCAACTCTACTTCTTTTGCAATTGTCACACCATCATTTGTGATCAATGGAGCACCAAACGATTTATCTAATACTACGTTTCTTCCCTTTGGTCCCAATGTAACCTTAACTGTATTTGCCAACTGATTTACACCAGCTTCTAATGCTGTTCTTGCGTCTGCACCAAACTTAATTTCCTTTGCCATGATAAAATCCTCCTCTATTCTTAATTAGTCTTCTACGATTGCTACGATATCATTCTGCTTTACAACAATATACTCATCTTCGCCAAGTTTTACGTCTGTTCCTGCGTATTTTGAGTAGATTACTTTATCACCAACTTTTACCTGCATGGTTACTTCTTTCCCATCTACTACTCCGCCAGGTCCAACAGCGATTACTTCTGCCTGCTGTGGCTTTTCCTGTGCCTGACCTGGTAATACGATACCAGACTTTGTAGTTTCCTCTGCCTCTAACTGCTTTAATACAACCTTATCTCCTAATGGTACTAACTTCATATTTATGATCCTCCTTTTTCTGTTCGACTACATTCTACATTATTAGCACTCGTTTCTTTTGAGTGCTAATTCTTTACTACATATATTAGTCAATTACCTTTTCAAAATCAACTTGTAATTCCTCATATTTTTTTGTTTTTCTAATCGTTTGCTCATTTTTTCTCTCATATTCTCTTATTTTCTCAACTTTTTGATGAATATCAATTCTAATCGCTCCTTTGTTGAGCAATTAGAAAATTTCACCATTTAAGAAAGAGTTTCGCTTGCGAAACTCTAGCGCGTTCGCGGTATTGCGTAGCAATTAGTTTCCTATGTAGAAAAAGAGCTACCGAATCTGTCCTTACAATTTAATTAAGAACTTTCTTCGGTAGCCTCTCTATTACTCCATCTTCTAATCCATTTTCTCTTCTAAGGACTTGGCATAATCATCAAATATATAATCAAAGATTGGCGCCATTCCTACAAACTCACAACCGTATATATTTCTCTCTCCGTCTGAATCAATACGTATGATCTTAACCACACAGAATAACACTTTGTCCTTACCACCAAGCTCCAACTTCGCATTGAAATAATAATCCAATGGCAATACTGCCTTCGACTTAAATCCAATACCAAGCTTGGATACATCAACCACTTCAATCGGTGCTGATACATCCGCCTTCACATTATCCTGTCGAAATAACTGTGAAATCTCTAATTCTAAATTTGCCGGAAATCTTTTTGCTCTTCTCTTCTCCTGCATATTAACCCCCATCTCTTTTATAATACTTTTTAAAATGTCCAACGCTTCAAAATATTCATCGGCTCTTTCAATCAAAAGAATAACCTCTCCAAGCTTGTTTTCCTTAGTTTCTTTTGATATAGTTAGTATCAGGGCATGCAAAATCAATATTTCTGCATGTCTGTTCCCAATTGGACAATCGATTATTCTTATTATAGTAGGAGGTATCTCATGAGAGAATTTACCATAAAAAATGTTACCTTTGGATTGGGTATCCCAAAAATCTGTGCTCCTCTTGTTGCACATACAAAAGACGAAACATTGAAACAGCTCAATGAGCTTTTGATCCCGGAGATTGATCTTGTAGAATGGAGAATGGACTATCTGGATTGTGTTCATGACGAGGATGCTATGCTGGCTATTGCAAAAGAAATCCGATCTGCCATTTCCAACAAACCTATTCTTGCTACTTTTCGAACCAAACAGGAAGGCGGAGAGCAGGATTTTCCAATGGAAGAGTATTTTCACTTATGCCAGTCTATTGCAGAGAGTGGATTTGTAGATTTGATAGACTTAGAACTTTTCTCCACAGAAGATACGGATTTCCTTTTCAGCCTTTGCGAAACCATTCATAAAGCAGGGGTAAAGATTATCTTTTCCAACCATGATTTTCAAAAAACCCCTGAACAGTCCCACATAGTAACAAGACTTGAGAAAATGGAATCTCTTGGAGCAGATATAGCAAAAATAGCGGTTATGCCAAATTCATCTGACGATGTACTAACCTTACTGAATGCCACAAACCTTGCATCCAAGACTCTACAAGTTCCCATTGTCACCATGTCTATGGGAAAACTTGGTGTCATATCAAGATTATGTGGTGCCACCTTTGGCTCTGCCATGACTTTTGGTTCTCTGTCGCAGGCTTCCGCCCCAGGACAAGTGCCGGTTCGTGAATTGTCATCGATTTTACATACTATTGGAAGTTCCAACCCAAAAATTTAAATCTTGCCCCAATGATACCTACGAATTGCTACGCTGCTAACAGCTCCCGCAATTCTACAAACATTTGTATAGTGTTATACTGTTCAGGGGGTGCCATTCGAAAAATGCCAGATATACAAAATGACTAAAAAATTTAGAAAGTGGCTGGACATTTTTCTCATGATACCGTTATCGGCTATGCCTGTATATATGCAACATGTACTCTATCCGCAAGCGCAATCGTACAGGTTGCATATATACAGGCGCACCCTCTGAACTTCCACTCATGTTTGGCGGGTCCCAAGGACATTCACCCACATTTGAGCAAGCTCATGTGGGGTCAGACCTTTTGACCCTAGTATCATGCATATAATTTCGTATATTTTTCCTTCAAATACTGAATATAGTAATCCGCCTTAAATTCTTCCCCTGTCATTTCCTTTAACAATGTATTGGTATCTTTCTGTTTTCCGTACTGGTAAATATGTTCCTTTAGGTATTCCCGAATAGGAGTGAGATTTCCATCTTTCAAATACTGCTCTAAATCCATAGTCTTCTTCAAATGATAGTAAATCTGAGCTGCCACTGCCGTTCCAATGGCATAGGATGGGAAATAACCAAAATCTCCACAAGCCCAATGAATGTCCTGAAGCACACCCTTTGCTGCCTGTTTCGGTCTGATACCCAGATATTCTTCATAGGCATCTGCCCATGCATTCTCCAAATCTTTTACCTGGAGGGTTCCCTCGATCAATTGTTTTTCCAATTCATAACGAACTAAAATATGCAAACTATAGGACAATTCATCCGCTTCGGTACGAATGAGTCCCGGTTCGATTTTATTCACACCTAAAATAAACTGTTCAAGAGAAACATCCTGCAACTGCTCTGGAAAGGTCTTTTGTAATTTCTCGTAACACGGTTTCCAGAACTCCTGACTTCTTCCCATAACATTTTCCCAAAAACGGGACTGAGATTCATGCATTCCCATGGAGGTTCCGGTTCCTAACATAGTAAGTGACAACTCATCTGCCACCCCCATCTCATACAATGCATGTCCCGTTTCATGAATAGCGGAAAAGATTGCACTCTCCAAATTGTCTTCATAGTAATGGTTTGTAATCCGCACATCATGATTGTGTAAATTCGTAGTAAATGGATGTGCACTTTGTGCTACAACTCCACGATTGTAATCAAATCCCATATATCCGGAAATCCATCTGCAGAACTCCTCCTGTTTTTCTGAAGGATACGTTTTGTAATTATAAGACTTGTCTACTTTTTTACATTTTTCTGTGATTTCCTTTAGGAAAGGCACCAGTTCTTCCTTGATCTGCTCAAAAAATTCATCTAAAACCTCAACGGTAAATCCAGGTTCATACTCGTCCAATAACACATCATAATCCGATAACCCTGCAAATTCTTTTGAAGCCTTCTTTCTATATTTTACAAACTTTCTCTTGTACTCCACAATCTTCTCCAAAGTGGGCATAAACTCTGCAAAATTATCATTTTCCTTTGCTCTGGACCATATGCCCGGAGCTCTGGAGGTCAAGGTTGTGTACGCTTTGTATTCCTCTTTCGGAATACATTCTAACTGGGCATACAGGCGTTTCCACTCTGTGACCATGTCCTGCTCCAAAAAAGAGAGCTTCTCCCACTCTTTTCCACTGGAAACTTTTTTTAGATACTTCTCTACCTCTTCGTTTACCAAAGCCTGCATATAGGAATCCGATAATTCACCCACTACCTTGGACGTCAATTCTTCCGCACCCATAGGAGCCAAAGTTTCCTGATCCCACTCAAACAGAGTCAGTGCTGCCTGATATGCCATGGCTTTTTCCATATATGGTCTTAGTTTTTCAAAAATCTCACTCAAACCCTTCTCCTCCTTCTATATAGAACAAGGTTGTAAGCTTACTGTTTTACCTACAACCTGTCCTTATCATATACATTTTTCTATTTATTATTCGTTACTACTTTAAGAAACCATTGATAATCCACTGTTCTGCTTCTTCTTCTGTCAATCCCAATGTCATCAGCTTAATGAGCTGCTCTCCGGCAATCTTTCCAATAGCAGCTTCATGAACCAAAGAAGCGTCCACATGATTGGCATCTAACTTCGGTACAGCGATTACCCGGGCCTTATCCATAATAATGGCATCACACTCTGCATGACCATGACACTCTGCGTTACCAGAAATACAGGCGTCAAATGTCTGTACGGAACCGTCTCTTGCCACAGAACGAGATACGATATCTGTGCTAGAACCTGTCCCATCCAACTTCACTTCGTACTGGCTAACCGCCTCTTGCTGTCCATGGGTCATCAATCTCTCGTGCACAATAAAGGTAGCTCCATCTGCCAATTCCGCATAATTGGTTCGATTGGTAGAGTCCACACCTTTAATCTGTACCATCTCCATCTCTACATAACTGTTGGCTTCCTGATATACTTCTGTTCTTGGATTAAGAATTCGTTTTCCAGTTCCCTCTCCAGAACCATAGTGCTTCTCCACATATTTCACTTTGGAATTCTTTCCTACAAAAAATCTATGAATTCCATCATGCTGGGAATCGTGTTCTCCAGAGTTATGAATACCACAACCTGCTACGATAGTAACATCGCAATTCTCTCCAACATAAAAGTCATTGTACACCATCTCTTTGTGACCACTCTGACTTAACACAACGGGAATGTGTACACTCTCTTTCTTGGTATTATCCTTGATCTTAATGTCAATTCCACTCTTATCCTCTTTGGAAATAATATCGATATTTGCCGTAGTATTTCTAGAATCCAAGGCGCCATTGGCACGAATGTTGTAAGCACCTGCAGGCACTTCATGTAAATCTGCTACTTCTTCTAATAATCTCTTTTGAATCTCATCTAACATTCCCGGCACCTCCTACGATAACTTTGCACAACTTTGACGCGCATCTGAAGTTCCTAACAGCTTCGGTAAGATTTCTTCCTTGCGGCCCTGCTCTGCTACCTGTCCATCCCGAATCACTACAATTTCATCTGCAATATCTATAATTCTCTCCTGATGAGAAATGATCAATACGGAACCATCAATGGTCTGTCGCATATGTTCAAATACCTGTATCAAATTCTGAAAACTCCAAAGATCAATACCAGCCTCCGGCTCATCAAATACAGACAACCCTGTTCCTCTTGCCAGAACAGAAGCGATTTCAATTCGTTTTAATTCTCCGCCGGACAGGCTGTCATTCACTTCACGGTTAATATACTCTTTTGCACATAATCCCACTTGTGAAAGATATTCACATGCCTCGGATGCCGATAAGGACTTTCCTGCAGCAAGGCGAATCAAATCCAGCACCTTAATTCCCTTAAAACGAACAGGCTGTTGAAATGCAAAACTAATTCCCATCTTCGCTCTCTCGGTAATACTACAATCTGTAATATCCTCTCCATTAAAATAGATCTTTCCACTGGTTACCTTCTTCACCCCCATGATCAACTTTGCCAAAGTAGATTTTCCTCCACCATTTGGTCCGGTGATCACGATAAATTTCTTGTCGTCTATGGTCAAATTTAAATCTTTAATAATTGTTTTTGTGGTATCATCTTCCGCGATATATGTCACATTCTTTAACTCTAACATGGCACTTCCTTCTTCCTTTTATTCTATCAATGCCTGTGCATCCATCTGGCAGACATTCAGGAACGCATATCTGACTCTTTTTGCGTCTCGTATTCTTAATTTTACCCATTTCTCATAGGAAATACAAGCTTTTCTCATGAACTATTACAAAAAGCTGCCGGTGAATTGTATTCACCTGGCAGCTTTCTAGGGAATTAGTATAATTCCTTTTCACACATATCCAAAACAGAAGCAATTACTGCATCCATGTCATAATACTTATACTCACCCAGACGACCACCGAAGATTACATTCTTCTCCTGATCTGCAAGTTTCTTATATTCCTGATACAAGGCACCATTCTTCTCATCATTTACCGGATAATATGGCTCATCTCCAAGTTTCCACTCAGAAGAATACTCACGACTGATTACGGTCTTTGGAATATCCTGACCTTCCTCATCCTTACCAAACTCAAACCACTTATGCTCAATAATACGAGTCCATGGTGTTTCGCTATCTGTATAGTTCACTGCAGCATTTCCCTGGAAATTTGGCTGGTCTAACACTTCTGTCTCAAACCGAACCGAACGATACTCTAATGTTCCTAATTTATAAGCAAAATACGCATCGATTGGTCCAGTGTAAACAATCTTGTCTGCCATTGCATCATATTCGTCCTTCTTAGCCAGATAATCCTCTCCCAGACGCACTTCAATTCCATCTAAAATATTGGCAACCATTTTCGTATAACCACCTATTGGAATTCCCTGATACAGTGCGTTGAAATAATTGTTATCAAAAGTAAAACGGACCGGCAAACGCTTAATAATAAAGGATGGTAAATCGGTACATTTCCGTCCCCATTGTTTCTGGGTGTATCCCTTGATCAGCTTCTCATAAATATCTTTTCCTACCAAGGAAATCGCCTGTTCCTCTAAATTCGTCGGTTCTGTAATCCCCGCTTCCTTCTTCTGCTGTTCAATCTTCGCAGCAGCCTCTTCTGGCGTGATCACTCCCCACATCTTGTTAAACGTATACATATTGAATGGCAAGGAATACAACTCGCCTTTATAGTTCGCTACTGGGGAATTGGTAAATCGATTAAATTCCGCAAACTGGGTAATATACTCCCACACCTTTTTATTATTGGTGTGAAAAATATGTGCACCATACTTATGTACATGAATCTTCTCAATATCCTCTGTATACACATTTCCCGCAATATTTGGCCTTTTGTCAATTACCAATACAGACTTTCCTTTTTTCCTGGCTTCATGTGCGAAAATTGATCCGTACAGTCCCGCACCTACTACTAAATAATCGTATTTCATAACTTTCTGTTCTCCCATTCCGTGATTATTCCTGCTCCACTAATTCATCTTCTGCAAGTGAGTCACTCACTACACCGTCTCTTTCAAACTCCTCCTGATAGCTCTGTAAATCATCCACCTGATCCCAGTAGATCTTCATTCCATTGGATTTCATTCTGTTCACACTAAATTCATTCTGTTGTTCTGTACTCAAAATCGCTCCCCGCACATTGTATTCACGATGCATTTTGATGATATCATTATAACTAATTCCATTTCCTTCCAGTTTTCTTACTAAAATATTTTCAAAAGGATATACTGCTAAAATATTCTCCAACTCTTCCTTATTGTTGCACTCTACTACAATCTGCTTTAGCAACTCAGGGTCTTTCTGATTACAGGCTTCATAAATGGTCTGATATGCATATACAGTT
Source organism: Lachnospiraceae bacterium (assembly GCA_045124315.1). Lineage (GTDB taxonomy): Bacteria > Bacillota > Clostridia > Lachnospirales > Lachnospiraceae > CAG-411. The sequence continues at coordinate 18,771 of JBGVLO010000070.1, read as the reverse complement.
TCCTGTCTCGCATCACACAAAATATAGGCATCCTTATGTTCCGCCATCCAATCTGCTAAATCTTCTACTGTATAGGTATCAAACTTTCCATACACCTTTTGCTTTTGTAAGGTTTTGTATTTTGGTAACAAAGAGGAATCGATGACACTTTCGCCATAGGTATCTTTTTCATACTCCTGCCCCAACAAAGAAGCAACCTTCTTCTGCCCAAAATCAGTCTGATCCCAATCGTGACGCAAGATCAAAACATCATCAGCTGTAAATAAAAAGTCCACATCGAACAGGCGAATTCCCTTTTCATAGGATGCATCCAATGCCTCAATAGAATTGGTCAATGTATACTCCCCAATCTTTCCACCTGAATTGGCAATTACATTGTATTGTGTAAAAGAATCATCCACCACTTCTTCTTTTTCTACCACTTGTGCCTTTCCACAACCAGGCAATAAAGATCCCATAAGCGCTGCTAAGTATAATCTTGCTACTCTTTTTTTCCAGTTCATTTTTCTACCTCTTTACCCTTCCCTCTCCTGTCACTATATACAGGGACTACTAACCGCAACCAAGTCGTTTCAATCTTACTCGGTCATTGGCACACAACAAACCACTGGCAAAAATCCTGCCAGTGGTTTTAAACTGTCACACTATCGCTATTACTCTACCGTAACACTCTTTGCAAGATTACGTGGCTTATCCACATCTAAACCTTTGGCAACTGACACATAATAAGCCAACAACTGCAATGGAATAACTGCAAGACTTGTGGCAAAATGTACATCAACCTTAGGAATATAGCTTACAAACTCTGCGGTATCCTCAATATTATAATTACCATATGTAGTAATTCCCATCAAATATGCACCACGGCTCTTACACTCTACCATATTGCTAATGGTCTTCTCATAAAGAGCACTCTGAGTCAAAATACCGATCACAAGAGTACCATCTTCGATCAAACTAATGGTTCCATGTTTCAACTCACCTGCAGCATATGCTTCTGAGTGAATGTAACTGATCTCTTTTAACTTCAAACTTCCCTCTAAGGAAATTGCATAGTCGATTCCTCTACCTACAAAGAAAATATCTTTGGCATTTGCATACTTAGAAGCGAACCACTGTAACCGTTCCTTGTCTTCCAAAATCTTAGCAATCTTGTCCGGTATGGTCATCATTTCTTCAATATAATTTGTATATTCTTCTTCTGTAATCTTGCCACGAACTTTTGCAAATTCTAAAGACAATGCGTATCCGGCAATCAACTGGGTACTATACGCTTTCGTAGTAGCAACCGAAATCTCTGGTCCTGCTACCGTATAGAATACGCTGTCTGCCTCTCTGGCAATGGAAGAACCTACTACATTTACAATACCCAATGTCTTAAGTCCCTGGTTTTTGGCTTCACGAAGGGCTGCCAAACTATCTGCAGTCTCTCCTGACTGACTAATGACCACAACCAAGCCATTGGGATCTAAAATAGGCTTACGATATCGAAATTCCGATGCCAATTCCACACGTACCGGAATACGGGCCAAATCTTCCATTACATATTGTGTGGCCATACCCACATGCCATGCAGAACCACATGCAACAACGTAAATCTGGCTGATCTTCTTAATATCTTCCTCTGTCAGTTCCATTGTAGAAAGATCAATCTTTCCGTCTTTCACGATAGAACCTAACGTATCTTTCACCGCCTTTGGCTGCTCATGGATCTCCTTCATCATGAAATGCTCATAACCTGCCTTCTCAGCTGACTCAGCATCCCAAGTGATCTCCTTACACTCTTTCTGTATCTCATCACCATCTAAGTTATAGAAGGTAACCTCTCCTGCACGAAGTCTTCCAATCTCCATGTTACCAATATAATATACATTCTTTGCATACTTCAAAATAGCAGGAACATCCGATGCCAAATAGGACTCTCCATCAGATACTGCTAAAATCATAGGGCTATCTTTTCTTGCCACATAAATCTCTTCCGGGTACTCTTTAAACATTACAGCCAATGCATAGGACCCGCGAATACGAACCATGGCATGATTCAATGCATCTACTGGAGTTCCTTCATACTTATGGTAATAATAATCTACTAATTTTATCGCTACCTCTGTATCTGTCTGTGAGTAGAACTCATATCCATGTCTCATTAACTTTTCTTTCAATTCCTGGTAGTTCTCAATAATACCATTGTGAACTCCTACAACATTACCATCGTCACTGACATGTGGATGGGAATTTACTTCTGAAGGTTCCCCGTGAGTCGCCCATCTCGTATGACCAATACCACAGGAACCAACCAAGGCATTTCCGTCATTCGTCTTTTCTGCCAATACTTTCAGACGGCCTTTTGCCTTAACCATCTCAACCTTAGAATCTTTATTACGAACTGCCAGACCTGCTGAATCATATCCACGATACTCTAGCTTTGATAATCCATCTAACAATATAGGTGCAGCTTGTTTTTTTCCAACAAACCCTACTATTCCACACATATCTTTTTCTCTCCTTACTAACCATGTTTACAAACATCACGTAACGATTCACAGGCTCCCCATGAATAGTTACAACATCGTCTCTATCATAGCACAAGTCACTCTAAAGTTGCAATGAAAAGTATTAATTTCCTTTTGATGGATTCTAATCTTTATATGTTATCAATGAACTTCTGAAATTCCTCTTTTGTATATGTGTGCACATCCCTAAAATATAATCCTTTGTTTCTTTCCAAATCAAATCGAACAGCAAGCTTTTTGTAAATCTTTTCTATATTATCAGAAACATCCTCAATGACACTACCATCCTGATTTGCATTGGTCATATAATATTTACACTTATCTTCAATGCCATATTTGGTGGAATACACTTCTATTGCATTTAAAAAATATGGACTGTGTGTATTTAGCAAAATATGCATTCCAAATTTCTTCTGAATTAATACGATTAATTCTGCAAAAATCAACTGCCACTCCGGATGTAAATGAATTTCCGGTTCATCTAAAATTATCGTTCCGTTCTGTTCCAGTGTTCCATTTGTTAACAGTGACTTTAATATAACAAACATTTTTAATCCTGTGGAAAGATTTGCCACATCTAATACTCTGTCACTATCCTTCTTTTGATATCCAATTCTTGCCCCTTTTATTACAATATTACCATCACATATTTTTTCAATTTTTTTATAAATTTGTTCAAACTTATTGTTGACAATAATCTCATCCACAATATTTTGAGAATTGTTATTAGAAAATACTTTGCATCTCATATGGCCTCTATGGCCCCAATACCTTCGCCTACCAGTCCTATATGCACGCCACTCTCTTCCATCATCCAATACAAACGGATCATCAAAATATACCACTTCTGTTTTTAAACTGAATCTTCTGTCCAATTTACTTACTCGATTATTTTGAAAGGTTATGTTTACACTCTGATTCTTAATATTTAATTCTACATTAGCCTTATCTTCACTATAGATATTATTTATTTGCTCAGAGAACTCTGCCAACATGTGATTATCTATTATTTTTTCTATCATCTTTTCATCAGATATGCTTATTTTCTCAATGATACGATTAATCTCATCGTTCAGATTTTCTTTATCTATCTCATCCATCTCCATTGAAAATTCAGAACATAGCCATTCCATGATATCTTTTTCTAACTTTCCATATTCATTTATATAAAAACTTGCATTTTCTATTATTTTATTTGTGAAAGGTTCATTCTCAAATAACATTGCCTCTTCAGTAACTTCTTCTGCAATATTTTCCAGTACGCTTTCTATACTATTTTTTTTATCCCTTAAAATTCTGTTATCCAATTCATAAAAACTATTAAAAACAGCGAATAGAGCTTTTCCTACTGTACTTTTTCCTGTATCGTTTTCACCCGCAATCACAGTAATTCCATCAATAGCCACATCCGCTCTTTTTATTTTCCCAACATTTTTTATTGTAATCTTCATAAATGGCTCCTTCATTACTTAAAATACTAGAACATTTCTTTATAATTGTAACATTTATTGGTTTTATTCTCTACCTTTTTCTGCTTGTCATTACACAAGTCTGCCCATATTAGGTTACTATTCACAGGTAGGTATTTTCGGTAACGAAAATACCGTATGAAAGTCTACCGTGTGCAGATTTGGACAATTTTTCATGCGCAGCATTGCCCAAATCCGTTACAGTTCACAGATATGCGAACTGTAACCCCATATTGTTCCCATCTGCCAGCCTAACAAAAATGCTATCATATAGCTCTATTATACTATATGCTAGCTTTTATTTCTATCAAATCTATATGTTACTTTTCTACTTCTATAGTATCATTTCCACTTCGTCTCTATAGTCTTATGTAGTATATCACCAGTTTTCCTTTCATTTTTAGAAAAAGCCATACTATATGAAAAAGAGTTTTGCTTGCAGAGTTCCACAAAGAAGATTTGGTAGAAAAGATTAAAAAGCGATTATTCAGGGACTTTGAAAAAGAATGCACTATTAAAATTGATAAAGAACAGGATATCCATATGATCATAAGTGATATCTATGTACTTTCCGGAAAACCTTTCGTGATCATTATTGACGAATGGGAATGTATTTAGAAGCACTGCAACGAATAGGCATGTCACTGTGAGCTGACATGCCTATTCCATCTAAATGATACCTACGAATTGCTACACTGGTAACAAATCTCTCAATTCTACAAACATTCCAGTAAGCACTGTATCACATAATCCTGCTCTTCATCGGTAAGCAAAGGATACATTGGCAGACTGATTGCACGCTCATAATATTGTTCTGCATTTTTACAACACACATTTTCGTATCCATGTTCCTGGTAGTATGGATGCTTATACACCGGAATATAATGGACATTTACCCCAATGTTCTTTTGTCTCATTGCATCAAATATTTCTTTTCTTCCCTTATCTAAAACCTGCACAACATATAAATGCCAGCTATTGTTACATCCTGGTTCCTGTTTTGGCAACAGTAGTTGCTTGCAGTCTCCCAGTGCCTGGTCATATCTTGCAGCAATCTCTCTTCTTCTCTCAACAAAACGATCTAACTTTTTCATTTGGGATATACCTAATGCACACTGAATATCCGTGATTCGGTAATTAAATCCTAAATCTAATTGTTCATAATACCATGCACCATCTTCTTTTCTTAAGAAACGCGGATCCCTGGTGATACCGTGACTGCGGAATTGTACTAATTTTTCATAAAATTCTTCATTGTTCGTCGTAACCATTCCACCTTCTCCGGTTGTAATATGTTTTACCGGATGAAAGCTAAAAGTCGTCATATCTGACATGCTACCAATCTTTTGTCCTTTGTAATCTGCGCCAAGAGCATGGGCTGCATCTTCAATAACGATCAAATGGTATCTCTCCGCAATGTGATGAATCTCATCCATCTTACAAGGCTGTCCGGTAAAATGAACCGCAACAATGGCTTTCGTGCGTGCTGTAATCTTTCGCTCAATATCTGCAGGGTCAATATTATAAGTTTCCGGATCAATATCCGCAAATACCGGTGTTGCTCCGCAATATAGAGCGCAGTTTGAGGAAGCCGCAAAAGTGATAGGTGTTGTAATCACTTCATCCCCCTCTTTTATTCCTGCTGCCAGGCAGGCAATATGTAACGCTGCTGTTCCGTTAGAAACTGCCACCGCATACTTTGCGCCAGTGTATTCCGCAACCGCTTTCTCAAATGCAGTCACGGAAGGTCCGGTGGTGACATAGTCACTTTTTAATACCTCCACAACTGCATCAATATCATCCTGTTCAATACATTGTCTTCCATATGGTATGTACATTTTTTCTCTCTCCCTTTTCTCTCATTATGCTGTTGTAACTATTCCATTATATAGTTCTAAGTAGTTACATTTTCGTCAGAATATTAAATAATTAGAAAAATTCCCTCCTACTGTATCTGCAAAAATGACAATACTCCTTGGCTCATTTAATTCGCCTGTGCCAAGACTGACATATTTTCCTGTCTTAAAATCTGCTCTTTGGAGTAATCCATAATTGCATCCGCCATATCGGTATCCCTGATTTGACTCTCTGCCGATTGCAAATTTAGAGAAGCATTTTCTGCCAATCGTTTTGCTGCCTCCAATCGGTTCTCTTTTGCTCCATATAAACTTCTTTTCCCATTCAAATAATCCACAGCATAAGACAAATTCTTCAAAGCGTATTGCGCATGAGAATGTCTTGTTACATCAATTGCATCTAGCTTTAACTGAGATAAACTCAACGCAATTTTGTTGAGAACAATCTCCTGTCCACTGCTACTTCCTGCCTGAATTCGCATACCAGACTTATTTACCTGATTATCAATGGAAAAGAAGATGTAGCCAGCCATACCTCCTGTTATATCCTTTATCACATGATTTCCATACTTCTGGTGACTTAACTTCACAGTACCGGCATCCGTAATCTCCATATCAACCGGTGCAGTCTGCCCATTTTGATCCGGCTGCTGCAACATTTGTTTGAACAGGTTTTCAAACTCAGTGGCTGTGTAAGTTCCATTTGGAAAGGTATAACTATAATCCACACCGTCTACATTAAACTGCAATTGGTTATTCTCATCTGTAATCTCTACCCCATCTGATACATTTCTCGTCCCTGTAACCGATGCAGGGCGAGGAATTCCTGAAGTCTTATAAAATACAGAATAGGCTGCACTTCCACTTACACCATCCAGCTTATACGCCTTGGTTACATTATATAACTTGGAAGCATCTGTTGACTCTAACTGAAAACTCACTACCGTACGTGGGTCAAATCCTGCAACTGTCTCCCCAAATACTGCACCAACTGCAGCCTTGATGGAAAAACCGTCTATGCTTTTGTCTTGTAACTGCTGGTTTAATCCTTCCTGCAACTTCGTTGCAATATCCGCTCCGCTATAGGTTCCTGCAGGCAGCTTTGTAGTAAGTGTGACCATGGTCGGCGTATTATCCGCAGTTAAATAGGTCATATCAATGGATAACTCATCATTGACTCCGCTTTTAATGGTTACCGGATTATTTTTAATATCGGCACGACCTACAACATAAGTAGGTGAAAGTCCAACCGAACCTGAGACATAAGTAGGAGCCTTCGATACTTTGTTTTTGGAATTGATTACAAATTCATAAAAACCACCATCAAAATCAGACAATTGATGCATACTGTCTGAAGCTTCTGTGGCGATCTTCAGCTTGCCGTCCGTTGTCTTTGAAACCTTAATCTTTCCACTTCCAACCTTGTCATCAATTTTTGACTGTAACTCCTGTACCAGAGCATCTACCGTTGCATAGGCTTTCTTTTCAAGTTTTATTTCATAGGTTTGTCTACTTCCATTCTCTGAATAAGAGAACTTTAAATAATCATTTGTTGCGGTTATCTCAAAATCATTTGCAATCGGCTGGGTGGAAATAATATAGGACGCCGAAATCGTATCCCTACTTGCTGTACGAACAACTGGAATTGGTGTCATCAACGCACCGGAAACAGCCGTATCCCCAGTATTATAACTACTAATTCCAATAGAATATCTACTTCCTGCCTGATTTCTCGTAAATGTTAACGCATTGCTACCACTTAAAGAAACCGTCACTCCCAGTGGATTCACCTGCCGATTCAGTTCACTGACAAATGCACTCTGGGAATAGGTACCATGTGTTAACTTAACCGTATTCTTTTTTCCATCTACATACAAAATCAAGGTATCATTACTGTCATTTATTACCGTATCCGAAGTTGTCAGACTATAGTTTAATGTAAAGCTGGCCTGCACAGGTCTTGTGTTTCCCTGACCTGCCACATCTTTTCCGACAGAATAATAACCCCCACTGTAGTATGATAACCCATTCTGATTGAAGAGCTCGGTGTAAGTTGTAGAATCCTTGGAACTGCAGGAAATACTCTTTATATTCAAATCTCCCTTGGTCACCGGAACAAGCTCCAGCTTGCTATTCGTAGTATTATACTGTGCCTTTACCCGATCTTTCAGTGTGGGATTCAATGCAAGACTTGCATTAATATCATTTACCAAAGCATTCACATCTGCATATGTTTGACTTCCCAATTCGATGGTAGTATTTGCACTCTTTGTTATAGCATCTACAGGATCCACATAAGAACAGCTAACCTGAAATGTACCATTCTGTGCAGTCAATTCAACTTTCTGGCCTGCAGTATATACTCTTCCACTCCGATAATAGGTATCCGAACCGTCGATCAACTGTGCAGTCAATAGATTTCCAGATCCATCCCTGACATTCATATAGGTATCCACAAACAAGGATTTGTATGTACTATCCTCCACAGGGGTTGAGGTATCAAATTCTATTTCATAGTTAGAAGCTTCCCCGTTTGCCATTAAAATTAACGAATTATAATAACCATAACAGTTATTCACATATCGATAACTGCTTGTATAAGAGAAATTCCATGTTTTCTTCTGGTCAGCAGACAATTTCCTGCTTAATGTAGAATACAAATCATAAACCGTGTAGCGTCCTTCCGGAATGGTAATGGTGGTATAATTCGTCTCACCTTTTAAACGAAAGCTTAATTTATTATTATCCTGAGTGATGGAAATTTTGCTGCATAAGGATGTATTATAATATGCTTCACCTGTAACTTTTGCCTGCTTTACCGCCTTCTCACCATACATGGCATTATCGTAAAAAGCCGAATTATAAATCGTCTCACTTGATTTTTCAATACGAAACATATTTCCCTTTAATCCGGTGATCAGACTGGCTCCCGCACTGATCATCACTCCATCTGCTCCATGTTCCTTGGCAACCAGATCTGTATTGCCCTGTGCCTCAAACTCCTTGTTCAATGCATCGATCAAATCTTCCTTAGTATACGATCCCTCTGCTAAGACCATCCCAAACGAATAGGTATTTCCATTCATATCATCAACAGTAAACTTCAATTCATCATTTTGACCGGCAACAATCATTAGGGGTGCTCCGGCAACAATCTGTGTGGTTCCAATCAAATTTCCCACATCATTTGCGGAAGTGATATCGTAGAATAAATATGCCAATGCTCCCTGTACCTTCTCAATCTCCGTGCCACCCTCAAAAGTCAGATTACAAACAGAATCCGGAGCATACTCAAAGACAAAACGAGTTTCCTCCGGTTGCTGTCCCCGTAATTGCTCTTCTATCTGTTCGGTTAACTCCAAAGTCGTGTAAGTACCATCTGGTATGGTAACTTTTACCTCCGACGGATCATACTGCTCTGACAGAGCTACCTCCAATGTATTATTGGGATCTATCACTGTATGCAACGCATCCATAGGCCAGGTCTTTACTCCCTTAAAACTGCTATATGTTGGCTCATGCCGCTCAAACACCTTCATAGTGTTACACTCACTCTGATTTGCCATTCGATTGATTTCCTGAGATAACTGATCAATCTCCTGCTGAATATGAATCTTATCTTCTTCTGTATTTGTATCATTCAGTGCCTGCACCGTCAACTCCTGCATACGATGAACCATGCTTGTGACTTCTCCCATCACACCATCTACCGTCTCAACAAAATGAATGCCCTCGTCTACATTATCCTTAGCACGATTCAATCCTCTGATCTGCCCCCGCATCTTCTCGGAAATGGCAAGTCCGGCTGCATTGTCTGCTGCAGAATTAATACGATATCCACTGGAGAGCTTTTGTGCACTCTTATTCAATTTGTAATTGGTATTCTTTAACATCCTGTCTCCATACATAGATGCTATATTATTCTGGCTGACTACTCCCACGGGCAAGCCCGTGGGGTTCTCACTGCCAAGTGTAGCTCATAATCGTACATCGTTCTCAGACTTTGGATATATGAGTATAAATCTGTTTGAGTGAGGACTTTCATTACCAAGCAGTCCAACGACCACATTAACGATAAATTTCTGCATCTCAGCAAGGAAGTATAGTCAATCTCCCTATTATTTTACTGTTAAGCTACTTTAATTCCACTGTTCAATATTTTAATCCTATTCTCTCTAATCCAAGAAATCAGGTCTTTTTCTCTATCATAATGTCTGCTAAATTCGGCTGTACATTTTTCTTTATCTATACTCTGTGCTTTGTAATCGTAGCAGTAGAGAAGGAACGATGAATACCAGTCCCTTTGGACTTCCGTACCGTCTCTTAATTTATAAAGTCTGTCCGACAGTTTCTTTTTGATATAGTCATCTGCCGTATGGTCATACTGGCTCGCTCTGTAATTATTCGGGACTTCTATGTATGTACCGCCTGTGACCTTGAATTTCTTTTCCACGGTAGTCTGAAATCCACCCGGACAACGGTTTTTAACAGACCTGCCAAAACGTTTTTTTCTATTGAACCTGCCTTTGCTGTTCTTAGTTGTCTCTTTGGCACGTTTCATCAGTTTACCTGCATTTTTAGGCTCTGTAATAAATGTATCTCCGATACTTCGCAAATGGTTGGCGTCTTCATTTATTGCAAGTTGTCTGTTAACAGCATTGATACGACATAATTCTGTATGTCTGGCTTTTAATTTCTTATATCTGTTAGAATACTTCCAACTTTTGCGACCTTTTTTAACAGTACCGTCTTCATTATAATTCTGTGGATTAGTCGCCCGCCTCGACCTGTCCATTGCACGGTAAAGCAGATATTCCTTTTTTTCGGAAGTCTGAATACTGTTGCCACGTTCAGACAGATTTTTCAATCCTACTTCCGCATCAGATGTATAAGCTACTGTCTGTGTTCCAATATCAGCTCCAATAAATCCTTTACCAAGCTTATGTCGTGGATTACCAAATCTGTCATATTTAGGCACTGCTTTCCCTTCGATGGTTATATGCAGGTATACTCTGTACCTACCCCGAATCAGCTTTGGAACAAGAGTAGCATAGCAGGGCCTGTATGTATCCATACAACAGGCATTTTCAATAAAAGTCTCAACTGCTTTTTTGTCAATAATCTTAGGTTCAGAAAGATAAGACAAAACAGCATTCACTTCATCATTTTGAAATCTGTCTTTAATTTGTATACCAAAAACAGTTTTACCAAGTTTAAACTGCAGTTTATTTTCTTTAACAGATATCGGAATACCACGATTTATCTGCTTTGCTCTGATACATGGCAACTCCCCGTTTTTAGAAAAATGTATGTTTTTTCCATTACCATAAAGACATTTTTCCATACCCCTCCACACATCTTCGGCTTTAGTGAGAGCAAATACAGCATCTATACCATATTTCTTACCTATCGGTATCATTGCAGTTCTGCAAAAATCCCATGTGATATTATACTGTTTTTGCATTTCATTAAGCTGATTAGCTAAAAACTTACGTTTAGTTTTATTCTCTGTAGCACCATACAGTTTGAGCAGTTTACGGCATTTCTTTGTTCTAATTAACTGGTCATAATTCTTTCTCATAATACCAACAAGTTCATTACCTGCTTTGCGAATCTTATCAGAAAGCGTGACAACCTTTTGTATATCAGAATAAGGCATATCAGTCTCAACAACTAAAATATGCCTGTCAGAAAGTTTATGATATTGTTTTAAAATTTTACTGTATTCTTCATCAATCATGACTTTTCTGCTCCTCAATATATTTAATTACTGTAGCTTCACTTATGTGCCCTACCGTTGATACAAAATACCCTCTTGACCACAAAACACCGCATCTTGAATAAAACTGCTTTAACTGCGGATATACTTTGAACAACTCAATAGCACTAATACTTTTCAATGTTCTTACAACATCACAGGGTGCAACTGTCTGTGGAACATCTATAAATATATGTATATGGTCAGGCATCACCTCAAGTGCCTTTATGTGATACTTATAATTATCGCAGATTTTCTGTAGTATCTGCTTTAAAGTATCTTCAACATTACCTTTTAAGACCGAAAATCTAAATTTAGGACACCATATAATATGATACTGTATCAGATATTTACAATGCGAAGCACTATGATACTGTTCCTCATTCATTATCTTTTTCTCCTAACTGATACTTTTCCTTGATACCTCTACGCATCAAATCAAGAAATGTTATTGTTTTGCCTTCCTCAACAGAATAGATGCGAGCAAGGTTTTCAAGTTCGGTCTTCCATTCAGAAGGAATGGAAATGTTAATCTGTACATTATCACTTTTAGGTCTTGCCATTTGTTTCCTCCTGTAACATTCTTAATCCAATATCTCTTAGCTGTTTGGCTTTGAGAATTGATTTACATTCTTCAATGGTTGGTTTTATAATTTTACTCCAACTGCCATAATTCTGATGTGGCTGAACATAAGCCGCATCTTCTTCGGAAATTGATACTCCCCATGCCTAAAGGCAGGGGGTTTACGCTAATTTTAGTAAACAATCCCACTCACCTAACACCCAACCATGTTTAACTAATCCTTTTTCTATTGTTATTGGTCTTGGATGGGTTTCTTTACACTTATTGCAAGGACACCATAAATGTTTGCAATGGGTTAATTCATAATATGTATATTTATCTATTCGTTTATTAATTGTTTGCTCAAATCCGCAATACTCACATTTTAAAGTAAACATATAGGAAGTATCTTTCAAATATTTTATACATAGATTATATATATATTCTATGTAATTGTCAATCAAAAGAAAAGCGGCTTTCATCCCACAGGCAAGCCTGTGGGTTTTCGCCACAAATTTATAACCTTATAAGTATATCGGCACTTTTCGTTTCATTTTTAGAAAAAGCTATGATATACTACAGATAAAAGAGTTTTGCTTGCAGATCTCTAAACAGAATAGTAGGGAGACAAATGGGAATGTATACAATTAGAAACACCGTAGCGAACTTGAAAATATTTTAGGGACAATAAAAAAGCGAGGTCGGAATTCATCCGCCTCGCCACAGCGCAGTCCGTAAACATACGCCTCAATCTCTATCTATAATATACAACACCAACAACAATTATGCAAGAAAAACTTACTCTTTTCTCATATATTAATGTACTGTTCTAATTTTGACAACTTCCCTTGGATACCTGTTGCTACAACCTTATTATGAATCTGTACCGATACATTTCGATACAGGTTATCTACAATATCTGTATATTCCTTAATCAATTGTAACAATTTTCTTTTAGGATACTGTAAATGCTTTAATAAGCATACTATCAAAGCAATATAATCTGTAAAATAATCAAACGATATGTTTTTAATTCCCGTTTCCAGCTTTACCCAGGTAATCAAGTTTTTATTAACATTTCGATCTTTAAACCTTGTATCAAACACAATACTATTATGCGCTGTAGCATTACGAATACTTTTAATCGTTAAAATTGCATTCGGCAATAACTGACAATTTGTATCAAAGCTGGCAGTCATGTTTAAAGCCCTTGCAATCTTTTGCCTGGTATTTTTATCTAAACATACTGCATCAACTTTTTCTTTTCTTCGCTTCCTGAAATTGCTATACCACAATCATCACGTAAATGCTTCATTAGTCCATCTACTTTTTGTGCTTTCTCATTTTGTTTCAACGCATGTGCTCCTTTCCATTCAGCATTTAAACAATATCTTGAAACAGTATAACATTTCATCTCAAACACAACAAGTCCAATTATTCCTAACAATTCAATACCTTATCTACAATCCGCTCTACGCCTTTTAATTCCTTCTCCAAAACCGGAAGTTCCTGTGACAAATCATTCCACTGGCTATGTAGGACCACATAAGGAAGGTTCTGTGCCTCTAATCGTTCGGTCTCTTTTTCTTCTGCCAGAAAGAATACAACTTCCTCTCCCCGTCTTTGAAAACCCTTGGCAATTGCCATACAACGCATAAGATGCCCTGTAGCAATCTGTTCATTCGCATCTACACGAAAACCTATCATATCCGTTCCTCCATTCCATGTAGTATATCGGCACTTTTCGTTTCATTTTTAGAAGAAGCTATGCTATACTATAGAAAAAAGAGTTTTGCTTGCAAATCTCTAAACAGAACGGGAGGGAGACAAATGGGAACCTATTTTAATCCAGGAAATGAAAGTATGAAGAAGGCTGTTAACAGCAGGATTTACATGGATAAAACAGAACTACTTGCATTTACCAATGAAATTTTATTTACAGAAGAAAATTGTATCGCAGTGAGTCATGCCAGACGTTTCGGCAAATCACAGGCAGCCGGCATGATTGATGCCTATTACAGCTGCGGAAGCGATTCCAAAGAATTGTTTGCTCCTTATGAGATTGCAACCAAACCAGACTTTGAAGAACATCTGAATAAATACAATGTCATTCATTTGGATATCTCATCTTTTCTGGATTATTATAAAGATAACCTGGTAGAAAAGATTTTGGAAACTTTGTATCGAGAATTAAAAGAACAATACCCTGCTATATTGGACCTTACAAACCCAATTGGAGCAATACTCATGCAGGTTTATGAATTATCAGAGAAACCTTTCGTGATCATTATTGACGAATGGGACTGTGTAGTAAGAAACCATGCAGACCGACCGGATTTGGTACATGTATATTTACAATTTCTGCACTCTTTATTCAAGAGTGAGGAGTCCAAGAAATTTCTTGCTTTGGCATATATTACCGGAATCTTGCCAATCAAGAAGATTAAAGATGAATCGGCATTGAATAATTTTGCGGAATACACTATGTTAGAATCCAATGAACTGACGCCATACTTTGGTTTTACAGAAAAGGAAGTAGAAGGACTGTGCGAGAAGTACGAGATGGACTTTGCATCAGTGAAAGAATGGTACAATGGATATCTGATCGATGGCCTGCATATGTACAATCCAAATTCCGTATATCGTGCCATGGTAACGAAAAAATTAAATTCCTACTGGAAGAATACTTCTGCCTTTGATACGATCAATACCTACATTACGCTGAATTATGAAGGATTAAAAGAAGATATTTTATCCATGCTTGCCGGGGGAAAAGTTCCTGTAAACGTGAATACCTTTCAGAATGATCTGTCTATCATTGGCTCCAAGGATGAGGCGTTGACCGCTCTTATTCATTTGGGCTATTTGGGGTATGATGCAGTTATGGAGGAAGCCTATATACCCAACTACGAAGTATCTCTTGCTTATCAGGCAGCACTAGCCACAGGAGAATGGAAAGAAATCGCAGCAAGTATCTCCCGTTGTCAGGAACTTTTGAATGCTACTATAAGAGGAAACGCAGACAAAGTCGCAGAACTTGTGGAGCTTGCCCATTCTTCTTATGCATCGCTTCTCAAATACAACGATGAAAATGCACTAAGCTGCGTGCTTACGATGGCATACTTTACTGCACCAGCATATTACAATGTAATCCGGGAATTCCCTTCTGGTGTCGGATTTGCAGATTTGGTGCTCATTCCAAGAGCAGATGCAGGTGAACGTCCAGCGATCATCATTGAACTAAAGTGGAACAAGGAAGCAGACTCAGCCATTCGACAGATAAAAGAACGCCGATATACAGGAAATCTCAAAGGTTATGGTAGGAAAATTTTGTTGGTGGGTATCAGTTATGATAAAAAGAGCGAAAATAAAAAACATCAATGTGTGATTGAAGAATGGTAATGTATACCATTAGAAACACTGTAACGAATAGGCATGTCAACTGAATGACATGCCTATTCGTTGCAGTTCTTCTTTATTTCCAATAAAACTTGTATTCACCCAAAAAGGTAATACATGTACATAAAACCATGATGATACCACTCACACTATCTGCACTCAATTTATTTTGTTCTTCCAACACTTTTGCCCAGTCTATAGAATAATATTTCTCCTTGACTGTAGTTTCTGTATCTTCTCTTCCATTCTGAATTTTATTCGCTTTTATAATATTATCTTGAACAATAAGCTCAAAATAAGTTCTTAGATCCTCCCAATACGAAATCCCTTTCTCTATATACTTCTGTCCTGACAAAAGATTCCGAATAGAACATTTCAAATTATTTTTGTTTTTCTCAGAAAGGAAAGTTTGTTTTGTAAATTTTTCTATTTCTTTTTCTAAATCCTCATTTGTCCTTGCTGATAATAATGCAAATGCACCTTCTTCTATTATTTGTTCTGATAAACCGATTTTAGATTTTAACATATGCACCAACTTACTAAACAAATCAATATATTCTAAAATAAACGATTCTTCTCGTACTTTTTCCTTATACATGCGACCTGGTCTACATGTAACCGGAATACTTCTAGACAGATATTCTTTATCTGGAAAGGATTTATAATGATAAAAGGACTCAATCATTGGATAATTGATATATAAAAGCCCTTCATCTTCGACACTATTAAAATGTTTTTGCATTTTCATTATTTTTTCATCAGAATAGCAATTATCATGGTGTTCATAATCAAACATCAAAATAATGTTGGTAAAATTCTTTTGAACAAGTGGAGGCTCTATATTAAACTTTCGGCTCAATAAAAAAGGAACATCTATCTCTAAGTCATCTTCATACCATAACTCTCCATATTCCTCCTCAATTGCATGATATAAATCATAAATATCATTTTCATATATATGCACGTTTTCAATACGAATAGGAATTTCAGGAAAACATCGAAATAAAACTTTCAAAATACTATTTTTTTCCAGTTTACCCTCAACAACAATCAGTGTTTGGTTTCGTGGCGCGCTAGGCACTTGAATATTATCATTCATACTGTTCAAACTCACCACCAATATACAATTTTTCCAAATTATGACCTTCTCTTAGCTCCCTCTCTGTGGCATCACATAAAGCAGTAATTTTTCCTGTTCTTGATAAAATAAACAAACAATCGGGTCTCATTAAATGATTTGTCATTAAATTTGTATTATGTGTCGTCAAAATAATTTGGCTATTCGGAAAGTTTTTTTTCAAATATCTGACTATTTTTTCTGATATCTCATAATTATAAAAAGCGTCAAATTCATCCATATAAAACAAAGATGGTTTTCTATCTCCCGCTAACATCCTTCTATAAAAAGTTGCAAGCGTTAGGGTTCCACTTGACGCATTTTCATAGAATGGTATCAATGATTTTTGCTTAAAAAAGAGCTCATATTTATCATCAACCGTTTTTGCAACATCTAAATTACATTCAATTCCCATATCATTTAAAAAATCTTGAAACTTTTTCAAGTTATCTGCTTCAGCCAAATACTCATTAAATCCCATATTCAACCTGTTTTTTTGCATTATGGAACTACTAACAATGCTTATCCTTATTCTCTTCACAAAGTCCTCCAGTTTATTCAAGACCGAATGTGGCATTAATGGAGCATTATTTAAAATATATCGCAAAAAAGGTACTTGTAAATTATCTTCATCTTCCATCTCAACCAATGTATGCTTTACAGTTTCTAAATATTTATCTACTTGTATTGTATCCGCGTCAACTAATGCCAAATTTATATCAAAAAAGGCTCCTTCTTCAAAATTCATATCAAAAACAATATCACCATTAATAATTAATTTTTCCGTAACCAAATCTTGTTTCATATTTCTTTGATATTCATAATCAACTTTATCATTTCCAAATATAAACTCATATGAAAAAGTCGCAGTTTTTTCATCCGAATTTGCATTTAAGATTCTATCATTTCTAAATTTGTAAGGTCTTGAAAATATAATCCCCCAAATATCAGTTAATGCTTCTCCTAAATTTGTCTTTCCAGTAGCATTTCTACCGTATAGCAAACATTTTGTAATAGTATAATTTTCAATACATTCAACATTAAACTTGTATCCACCAACTTTTCCTAAATCCAGTACAAGTGTTTTCTCAAAATTCTTATAATTTCTGACGCTGAACCTTCTTATCATTTTATTCCCTCTCATAATAACAATTGACAAATATTTATTCCGTAATTTTTTTACGGCACACAAATAGTGTATCACCCAATTTACATAAATGCAAGACTTTCATGCAATCTGAACACTCAAAATATAAAACAAAAATACTTTTTGCTAATGTACTCTTTCCCGATGCCTGCCTTTATCCACATCTTGTTCTTTTCAACACGAAAAGCCATAGGCAATAAAAAATTTGCTGTAATCATACCTGAATGACTATTCCTAATAACAAACAAATCACGCAGAGCGAAATTAAAAAGCTCGCTGATTACAATGGCGTAATTCTTGAAGTTACATGTTTTTCTTATGCAATGTCTGCTTATATAATCTACTCATTTCAGCTCCTATTGCAGCACCGTCTGCAACCACACATATTTCTTCTTCTCCAATACTTTTCACTACCGAAAAAAGGTTAGACTTACCACCAGCACTCTCACACTGTAACCCCTTCTCTGCACTGATTGACTGAAAAAATTCAAAGCCTGCATTAGAATCTTCTGTAATAAATTTATTCGGTTTCACTGGAAGTTCCTGCCCATTTGAATAAATATGATACATTTGCTGGTATACTTTCTTACTATTCTGATATTTTCCAGAAGAATGCAAGCCATAAATTTCTTCCACGCTATAAGGAAGATTATATAAATTTTCTCTGGTCACCAATACAAAATAATTATCTGACCTTTTAATTGCAGACGCAAATTCCTCCGTCTTTATAAAAGTATTTTCCTCATCAATAAAAAGAATATATCCAGATAAGCTTTGTAAAATCAGTTTCCAATCCTGTCCTTCCAACGTTCTGCATGGCACATGTAACAGTTCAGCCGGGGGCTGTCCTGTTACGGCTCACAGCAAGCTTACGCATGCAAATTGCTGTGAGCCACACCTAATTTACACTTTCATACGTCCTTGCACAGCAATGTGTGCAAGGACTACCT
>JBGVLO010000069.1:0-46174 GCA_045124315.1 Lachnospiraceae bacterium | reverse complement strand
GATTTTAATTATGAGTAAATACTATTCTATCAATGAGTTTTCAAAAATTTTAGGAGTTTCAGCACAAACATTAAGAAATTGGGATAAGAATGGAAAACTTCACCCACATCATACTTCAAGTAATGGATATAGATATTATTCGCATGAACAATTAAATCAAGTGATGAATATAAAACCAAATTTTGATAGGATTACTATTGGTTATTGTAGAGTTTCAAGTAATAAACAAAAAGATGATTTGGAACGTCAAATAGAGAATATGAAATTGTACTTAACTGCACAAGGAAACCCTTTTGAGATTATTAGTGATATTGGTTCTGGAATCAATTATAAGAAAAAAGGATTGAAAGAATTGATTAAGCGAATTTCTCAGAATAAAGTCGAAAAGGTTGTAGTTTTATATAAAGATAGATTATTAAGATTTGGTTTTGAATTGGTTGAATATATTGCAAGTTTATATAATTGTGATATAGAAATAATTGATAATACTGAAAAATCAGAACAACAAGAACTTGTTGAAGATTTAGTGCAAATAATAACTGTATTCAGTTGTAAATTACAAGGAAAACGTGCAAATAAAGCAAGAAAACTTGTTAAAGAACTTATAGAAGAAGGTGGTGAAGATAATGATAAAAACAATTCGAGTAATGTTAATCCCAAATAACAAACAAAAGACTAAACTATTCCAATATGCTAATACTGCTCGATTTGCCTATAATTGGGCATTAGGTAGAGAACAAGAGAATTATAAAAATGGTGGAAAATTTATATCTGACGGAGATTTACGAAAAGAATTTACACAGTTAAAGAAAACAGATGAATATTCTTGGTTGAATAATGTTTCTAACAATGTAACTAAACAAGCAATCAAAGATGCTTGCGAAGCGTATAGGGATTTTTTTAAAGGATATACGAAATTCCCTCGTTTTAAAAGCAAGAAGTATTCAGTTCCAAAGTTTTATCAGGACAATGTAAAAATTCAATTTACGGATACTCATGTAAAAGTTGAAGGATTTGCTACTTCTAAAAAGAAGAATAAGCAAAAATTAAATTGGATAAGACTTGCTGAGCATGGTCGAATTCCTACAGATTTTAAATATTGCAATCCACGTATTAAGTACGATGGGGTAAACTGGTGGATAACAGTAGGCATTGAATATGAAGATTCTGACACTCTTCCATCTAACGAAGGTATTGGAATTGATGTAGGTATCAAGGATTTATCAATATGTTCTGATAGAAACACGTATAAGAACATAAATAAGTCTCAAAAAATTAAGAAATTAGAAAAAAGAAAACGCAGGTTACAGCGTTCAATTTCTAGTAAATATGAGAAAAACAAGAAAGGAGGAAGTTACTGTAAAACAAGTAACATTATAAAAAGAGAAAAAGAACTTTTAAAATTAAATCACAGACTAACAAATATTCGTCAGAATTATTTACATCAAACTACTACTGAGATAGTGAAAACCAAGCCATCTTATATAGTATTAGAAGATTTGAATGTAAAAGGAATGATGAAGAATAGACATTTATCTAAAGCTGTTCAACAACAATGTTTTGGAGAATTTAGACGACAGATTGAATATAAATCTGCATGGAATAATATACCATTAATTATCGCAGATAGATTTTTCCCAAGTTCTAAATTATGTAGTTGTTGTGGAAATATCAAAAAGGATTTGAAGCTATCAGACCGCATTTACAAATGCGAATGTGGAAATGTAATTGACAGAGATTTTCAAGCTTCCTTAAATCTGAAAAGATATGGAGAAATGGTTTTAGAACAATCTGTAATATAACACTTTCAAGTTACTACAGATATGTACGGATACGTTAGTCCGGAATTTACGCCTATGGAGTGTACAAGAACTTGCGAGTAGATGTTGTAGAAATACAAATCAAAAGCATATACGTTGAAGTAGGAATGAAACATAAAAGTTTATAATTTTTTATAAGTTTTCAGTAACGGAGAGTGACGCATGAATATTACGTTAAAGAATGAAAGTGCGAAGCCCATGTATGAACAGATTGTAGATGCCATCAGCGATGCGATCTATAATAAGGAACTGGCGGATCATGAGATGCTGCCCAGTGTAAGGCAGTTGGCGACGCAGTTGAATGTAAGTGCCATTACCACAAAACGGGCATACAGTGAGCTGGAACGGGCAGGATTGGTATACACCATTTCCGGAAAGGGAACGTTTGTGAAGCTGGAGAATTTAGCACAGTTAAGGGAGCAGAGAACGATGGAAGTTATGAGTGAAATGAAGAAGCTTTTAGAGGAAGCAAAAGAGTTGGGAATTGGCCAAGAGGAATGGAAAGATTTGTTAGAGATGGTTTATGGAGGTGCTCAGAATGAGGAAGGCATTAGAGATTAAGAATTTAGGAATACAGTTTAAGGGATTTGAATTAAAGAATGTGGAATTTTGTGTTGAACCGGGTACGATCATGGGGCTGGTAGGAAATAATGGTGCGGGAAAAACCACCATTTTAAAATCCATTTTGAATTTTTACAAATTAAAGAGTGGAAGTATTCAGGTGTTTGGAATGGATTACCTGGACCAGGAAGTGGAAGTGAAAAACTGCATTGGTTATGTGGCGGCAGAAGATTATTTAAAATACAACATGACATTAGCAGAGTATGAGAGATTGTTTTCCCAGATATACGAGGAATGGGATGGAGAATATTTTCGGGAATTGGTAGCACGATATCAGTTGCCTATGAAGAAGAAGTTTTCTGAGTTTTCCAAGGGAATGAAGACCCTTGCCATGCTGGTGCTGGCAATGGCTCACAAGCCAAAGCTTTTGGTATTAGATGAGCCCACAGCAGGACTGGATCCGGTGGTTCGGGGAGAATTTCTGGAGATGCTTCGTGAGTTTGTAGAGGATGGAGAGCGGGCGGTATTGTTCTCTACCCATATTACAACGGATTTAGATAAGGTTGCGGATTACATTACATTGTTGATACAGGGAGAAGCAGTGGAATCGGCTTCCGTGGATGCATGGGAGGAAGCTTATGTGCTGGCTGTAGGTGAACAGGAAGAATTGAGACAGATTGGGATAGGCGCGACCAAACAGGCAGGAAGAATAGAAACCTTGATACGGAGAAGCCAAATGGAGCAGATCAAGAAGGAATATCCGGAAGTTTCCTTCCAAAATCCAAATATTGAACAAATCGTGGTACATAATATTTTAGAAAAAAGGTAACGAATTCGGCAGGTCTATTTTATATAGGAAGAGTTGTGAATCAATGTGGTTAATTTAAGCTCAAAATCTGAATTTATAGGTTGGAATGTGAATGTCTCTGTAACAATACATTCACAGGCCAATCCTTTCATAAAAGTTTAAGTTTTACGTAAATGGCATTGGTTGTGAATCGTTCGAAAAAGAAGGGAAGAGAAACAATGAAAGAGAGAAGGAAACGAGTGTCAAAAGTGTTACAGGGTATCTGCAAAGAAGAAAATCTGGGAAGGTATATTTTAATTGGTCCGGTGTTCCTTTTTGTGTTGATTAATTTTGGGATGTTTTTGCTGGAATTAGCTTCAGGGGAGGCAATCCATTTTTACGGACAAAACCAGGGATATGGAATTAGTGTCATTGCAACTATGTTTGCTTATACTTTTGGAAGAAATATGCCGAAAAAAATGTCCGACAAAAGCCGAACCATGAAAAAGGGGTTGGTGGATAGTCGAGAGTTGCTTGGAATATTACCCATAGCAAAAAAAGAGGTAGTTCTTGAAAATGTAAGATGGTGGCAGATTGTGAATCTGGCTGTGTTTTTGCAGATTGCTATTGTGCAGGTGGAAGGAATTGTATTTGGCATGGAAATGGCACAACCATTGAATCATATCTTTTTTCCGTTGGTTGTCATAGTGGTGCAGAGCTTGAATTTATTGGGAACTGTAAATCCTTCAATGGTGGTGTATTGGATTTCCGTTATCGTAAATGTGTTATTCTACATTTGTTGTTTTTTTCCGGTTATAATTATAGCGGAATCCCATGAAACGCCCACATATTATTTGTCAATGGAACATATACAAGTGGGAAATGTGGTGCCGGCTGTAGCCATTCTTTTGTTGGGGATTGGTTATCTGGTTGTTTTGCCATATTGCTGCAAACGTATTGAAAACAGAAAATTTGCCTGGATGGAGTAGGAGGCGTGTGGTGTGAAAGAAAAAATATTGTTTCCGGTGTTACAAAAACCAATATTGGGAATGGAAATTTTATCAGTCTTTGTGGCATTGTGTGGATTGAATAATGCCAATGACACAAGGGGGATCATTACAATTTTATGTTGTGGAATCGTAAGATGTGCACTTATGGTCTACTATGTGTACGGTATGGGATATCAGATGCAGGGATTGGGAGAGCTGTATACGGTCTTACCATTTGCTGAAAAGAAAAAAGAAGAATTAATGGTATTTAGCTGGGAAAAAGGACTGTGGATCCGCAGTGTGGTAATAATGGGAATAGTCTCTGCCTTTGGAATGCCACAGTATATCTGGCTTGAACTTGGCTTTTTGTTCCTTTGTTTTCTTCTACAGAAAGTGCAGTTTAGCTGTCTTTCGAAAAAGCCGTTATGCAATTTCGATTTGTTTGCGGAAGTTATGTTATGTTTTGTAGAATTCTTTCTACTGTTTTTCGGCTGTTTCTTGCAGGCGATTGCCTGGAAGCTTGAGGTGGAAGGAATGTCAGGGCTGCATATTGGTCAGATTGTATTCTTACTGGCAGCAGGTGTGGGGTATTTGGTCACCAGAAAACTGGCTAAGAAAGCTATGTGCGAAGGGAAGGGAGGCAGCATATGATTGAAGGAAAGGAATTGTGTAAGCAGTTTATACGAAATGAAGCAAACACTTCCAAAAGAAAAAAGACGAAAGAAGAATTTTTTGCAGTGGATCACATTTCCATGGAAGTGAAGGCGGGAGAGATCGTAGGAGTGTTAGGCCCAAACGGAGCCGGAAAAACCACCCTTTTGCGTATGCTGGGAGGTCTGATGGAACCTTTCAGCGGACAGGTGATCCTTCGTGATAAAGCTGGAGTTCCCATTGAGAATACGGTAGAAAAGAAAAAGCGGATTGGCTATTTATCCGGGAATACGAAGTTGTACCAAAGACTAAGCACCAGGGAAATGCTGCAGATGCTGGGAAATGTATATGGTCTTGGCAAAGAGGAGATCGAAAGACGGATTGAGAAGATTTTTGATGTGCTGGATATGAAGGAGTTTGGAGAAAACCGGATTGGAAAGCTTTCCACCGGACAGATGCAGAGAGCTTCTATTTCCAGGTGCCTTCTGCATGAGCCGGACTTGTATATTTTCGATGAGCCTACATTGGGGTTGGATATTTTGAGCAGCGAGGCCATTGTGAATTTTATGAAGCAGGAAAAAGAGCATGGAAAGGCAGTAATCTACTCTACTCATTATATGGAAGAAGCTCAGTATTTGTGTGATCGCATTTATATGATATACAAAGGGAAAATTATGGCCCAGGGAACCCCACAGGAACTGATGGAACAGACAAACACTACGAATTTGAGAGAAGTGTTCTTTGCATTGATGAAGGGGGAAGCGGAATGAAGAGTGTAATCACAGCATTGTATAAAAAAGAAATTTTGGATATTTTGCGGGATAAAAAGACGGTGATTGTTATGATCCTGATTCCGCTGATTTTATATCCCTTGTTGATGTTTGGCTCTATGGCAGCAGCAGCTATGATCGTATCAAATCAGGAAGAAGCTACCTATCGCGTAGCATTGGAAGTGGAGGATGTTGCACCGATTTTAGAGGAAATGAAACAGCAGGAAAAGGAATTGGGCTATAAATTTGAAACTGTGGAAGTGGATAATTGGGAAGAAGCGCTGGATAAAGATGAAATTGACATTGCAGTTACTGAGAAGAAAAGGGGAGAACAGCTGCAATATGAGATTCAGTATCTGGCCAGTTCTACCGCATCGAATACAGCAGCAGACCACATGGAAGAGGTGTTGGAAGCCTATGGAGATTCATTGAGAGAGCAGAAGGTGAGAGATGCAGGCTTAGATGTGGAAGGGGTATTGTATCCGGTTACCACAGAGCAGATCAACCGATCCTCCAGTCAGGAAAGTGTGGGAAGTATTATTGGGTCATTATTGCCATTTTTGATGATTACCAGTATATTGATGGGAGCTGTATATCCTGCCATTGATACCACAGCAGGTGAGAAAGAGAGAGGTACTCTGGAAACCTTGCTTACCTTGCCGGTTACCAATTTTCAGTTGATTTTCAGTAAGTTCCTGGCCGTATCTACCATGGCGTCCGTATCTGCATTATTGAATTTCCTGTCCGTAGGGATATACGGATATTTTATGCTACAGAGCCTGCCGGGAGAAAGCTTTGGCAATCTGTCGGTAGACTTGGTGCAGTTTGTTCCGGCAATTCTTCTCATGCTTCTGTGCGTGCTGGTATTTGCCATGTTAATGTCAGCCTTATGTCTTTGCATCTGTATCTTTGCCAAGAGCTTTAAGGAGGCACAGAATTATACCACTCCATTGTTATTAGCGGTCATGTTGGTTGGCTACATTGGATTTTTACCAAATGTGTCACTGAATCAGGTGTATGCCGTTGTCCCTGTGGCAAATATTGTGCTGCTGGTGAAGAAAATATTCCTGTTCCAGTACGATTTTCATTTGTTGTTTTTGGTGTTGTTCAGCAATATTGCGTACAGTATTTTTGCCATTCTCTTTTTAAGTAAAGTATACAATAGTGAAAGTATACTTTTTGAAGAAGGGGGAAGTGTTCACCTGTTTGAAAGCCGCAAGAATATAAAGAAAGGACAGATACCGGGGATTGGAGATGCATTTTTGCTTATGGCAATCAGCTTGCTGATTCTGTTTTTTGTCAGCGGAGTGGCAATCAATAAGTTGGGATTTGGTGGTCTTGCTGTGGAGCAGGGATTATTTCTTGTATCTACCCTTGGTTTTGCCTGGTACATGAAGGTAGATGGAAAGTGCCTGTTTTCGCTTCGTCTTCCAGGAATCAGAGCCTTTTTTGGTTCTATCGTTTTGTTCCTTGGGACATATGGCGTGATGCATATTTTACAAAATGCTCTACAATCTGTATTCCATGAAAGTGCCAGTGGAGTGGAGCAAATGTCGGAACTGTTTGGGAATCCTCCCTTCTGGCAAATGGTGCTGTTGGTTGCTGTTCTTCCTGCAATCTGTGAGGAATTGTTGTTCCGGGGCTTCTTGTTCGGAACCATGCGGGAACATTGGAGGGTGGGAACCGCGATTCTTACGTCCGGTATTTTGTTTGGCGTGTTCCACATGAGTTTTGTAAAAGCAATCGTCATTTCTCTTATGGGAATCGCCTTTGCTTACATCGTACATTGCACAAAGAGCATTTTCTACACTATGTTTTTGCATTTTTGCAATAACCTCTTTTCTGTGATTTGTCTGTCCTATCCGGAGCAGATTGCAAAGAAAATTCCAGCTTTGGCAGGGGAAACCCTCTCGCCACAGCTCATTGTTGTATTTCTTGGGGTTGCAGTCATTGGTATTCCACTGGGTGTGGTGCTTTTGAGAAAGGAATGATTTTTTTAGACATTGTAAAAAATCTTAATTTTTATTGATTTTTTGGGAAAAGATGCATATAATATTTATTAACAGAACCCAACACGCCTCTCAACGATGCGGACCACGTTGGGTCTTTTAATTTTAAGGAGAATATTGTATGGGAGATTTAAAAAAGCATCAACCTCCTATGACAATTGATGAACAGGTAGAAAATTTGAAAAGTACTGGATTGATTGTCGATGACGAGGAGTACGCAAAGAAAATACTTAAGGATACTTGCGAATTGCTATGCTGGTAGCTCGTGACAGCTTATTCAGGAGGTGTATAAGGTATGGGAATTTTTTTGAATCGTGGAAATGAAGAGTTTGATTCGGTGGTACACTCTCAGATTTATATCGATAAAACAGATATTTTGCATTTTTTCAATGAAGTAATCAATACAGAACAGCGATATGTATGCGTCAGCAGACCAAGGCGATTTGGGAAATCCATTACGGCGAACACCATTGCCGCATACTTTGAGAAGGGCTGTGATTCCAGACCCTTATTCCAGGGAAGAAAGTTATCCCTGTATGAAAACTGGGATTGTAACTTAAATAAATATGATGTGCTCCGGATTGATCTGGCAGATATTCGGGCAACTACAGAGACTGCAGAGGAGACTTTGGATCGAATCGATGAGGAAATCGTGAAAGAGTTAGACGAAAGCTTTCCTAATATTGTAAATTTGGAAAAAGATGGGATTGCAGACGCACTGGCAAGGATTAATGATAAAACCGGAGCAAAGTTTGTGGTCATCATTGATGAGTGGGACTGCCTATTTCGAGATGACAAATCCAATGCCAAGGTACAGGAGCGATACATTAACTTATTGCGGGGATTATTCAAAGGAAATCGTTCGAAAAAATTTACGGTATTGGCATATCTCACAGGAATCCTTCCGATCAAAAAGTACAACAGCGAATCGGCACTTAATAACTTTTATGAGTATACCATGACAAGTCCGGAAGGACTGGAAAAATATATTGGTTTTACGGAAGAGGAAGTAAAAGGCTTGTGTGAAAAATATGATATGGATTTTGAGGAAATCATGGAATGGTATGATGGCTATCATTTTCCAGGGGTCGATCATATCTGTGGGCCAAACTCAGTGGTAAGAGCAATGCGAAGTGGAAGTTGTAAAAATTATTGGTCACAGACTGTTGCCTATAATAATCTGGTCCACTATATCACCATGAATTTTGATGGTTTGCGGGATGCCATAGTTGCGATCATGGGCGGACATCGGGTGAAGGTAAAGGTAAGAACTTATGAAAATGATATGACCAGTTTCAAGAGAAAAGATGATGTGTTGACCGCCTTGATTCATTTGGGGTATCTGGCATTTGATGAAAGAACACAGGAGGCTTACCTGCCAAATAAGGAAGTTCGGATGTGCTTTGAAGATACCATAGAGGATACCGGCTGGGATAATGTCATTCATGCCATAGACCAATCCGAACGATTAATACGGGCAACCATTGCAGGTGATGAAGAGGAAGTAGCGGAGCAGATTGACATTTGCCACAGAGAAAACACCAGTATCCTCAATTATCATGATGAAAATTCACTGGCAAGCTGCATTACACTGGCTTATTATACGGCTCGCAACGACTACAGAATTGTACGGGAGATGCCTGCAGGGTATGGATTTGCAGACATGGTATTTGTTCCATTGCCGGGAAGTGATAAGCCAGCCATGGTGGTAGAACTGAAATGGAACAAAAAATGCGAAACAGCCTTGGATCAGATTCGAGAGAAGAAGTATGTGGAAGCTCTGGATGGATATAAGGGCGAAGTGCTCCTTGTGGGAATCAGCTATGAAAAGCGTTCGGATAATAAGGAACATGTGTGCAGGATTGAACGGGTCGAATTGGAATAAAAAGAAGCGTATGAGAAAGGCCTCCAAATCACTTGTGAAAGACTGAGAGGTTTAGGACTGTAACACAGAAAGGAAGCATACAATATAGTGAGATAAAGGAGGAATGTAGCATGGATATCAGCCTTATAGCGGGAATTATGATACCCTTTGTGGGAACGACGCTTGGCTCAGCTATGGTGTTTTTTATGCGGAAACAAATCAATAAAAGGCTTGAAAAGCTGCTGCTGGGTTTTGCGGCAGGTGTGATGGTGGCAGCCGCTGTGTGGTCGCTCCTGATTCCATCTATTGAAATGGCAGAGGAACAGGGAATGATGGCGTGGGTACCGGCAGCTGCAGGCTTTATCCTTGGAATGGCATTTCTGCTAGTGCTGGACAGCGTAATACCGCATCTGCATCTGGACAGTGAAAAACCAGAGGGAGTCAAGGCAAAGGTGAAAAAGAGCACCATGCTGGTGTTTGCAGTGACCCTTCACAATATACCTGAGGGAATGGCAGTGGGTGTCACATTTGCAGGAGCGCTGCTGGGAAATACGCAGATCACCCTGGCAGGGGCGTTCACCCTGGCACTGGGTATTGCAATCCAGAATTTCCCAGAGGGAGCCATTATATCCATGCCCCTAAAAAGCTCTGGAATATCAAAGCCACGAGCCTTTGCATATGGATTACTTTCAGGCTTAGTTGAGCCCATCGCAGCCATGCTGACCATCTATCTGGCAAAGCTTGTGGTGCCGCTTTTGCCGTACTTCTTGTCCTTTGCGGCAGGAGCCATGATCTATGTGGTCGTCGAGGAATTGATTCCGGAGTCCCAGTCGGGAGAACATACCAATATCGGAACCATCGGCGTGGCCATCGGATTTGTGATCATGATGGTGTTGGATGTGGCACTGGGATAAGCTTTTTAAGAATTTATAGAGATGATTGAAAGTAAAAAGAAATAACGAGAAAACGACTGTTTCAAAAGAGTGAAACAGTCGTTTTTTTAATAACACGTAATCTTCTTTAATAAAAAGTGTGATTTTCTAATAATTGCAGAAATTCCAATAGGAATTCTTGCTTTTCTTTGCTCAGTTTAGAAATTCGTAAGCATAGTTCGTTCACTAAAAGTTCATTTGTTTCATTTTCTTTCGAGCAGAAAATAGTACTTGCGTCAATATTTAATACATTCATTAGCACAATAAGTGCATCCAGTGAAGGTGTGGTTTCGTTTCGCTCGACCTGGCCAATATATCCGCTGGATTTATCTATTTTTTCTGCAAGCTCTTCTTGGGTAAGATGTAGTTTGATTCTATACTTACGTATTATTTCTCCAATTTGTATTTCCATGGTATCAACTCACAATCATAATAATTATTATGCTATTTATTATATGTAGTATTACTATTATTTTGAATAAAGCGAAACTACAAAGAAAAATAGAGAAACTATTATTATATTAAGGTAAACTATTTGTAACCAATGTTGTAAAAGTGTTATTTATGCTTGAGACACAAGTTGACAAAAAATGGGAAAATAGTTATACTATTACTAATAGATAGTTGACTATAATTATTTTGCTATGAGAAGTAAAGTGGGTTGAATTTGAGAAAACATGGAGGGGGATTGTATGTCGATTTTGCCAGCAATATTGTACATTATGGCGGATGGAATCTAATTAATGGTAAAGAATGTAAATAAATATCATAAGGGGGATGATGCTTATGCAGAAAGGGTTAAATCAAATGTTGGTAAAAGACAGTGAAAAGGTAGGAAATATGGTTCTGTTTGCTTATACCTGTGCAATTGCAGTTGCAGGCTGGGGTGCTGTTATGCTGTTTTTGCATGGTGGGTTACGTGAGAGTGTTTTTTTATTAGGGGGTAGATATTATGGTAGAAACTAAAATGCAGGAACGAAAAATGAATCTTATTATGTTTGGGGTTTGGGGATTTCTAGTACCTATTACAGCTTGTGTTTTTGTCTTGTTGTTCCTTAAGGGTAATATTAGAGATACATCTGTTTTAAGCATGTCTTTTTTTGCAATACTAATTCGGATTTTTGAAGGACAACTTGGAACAAAAGCAAAGTATTTATATTCATGTATCATGCCTTTAGCAGGTGCTATTACAATGGTTGCCGATGGAGAAGGAAGATTTGGTGCCATGACGCAGGCATATTTTTTAGCCACTGTAATGGTTATTATATACTTTAATGTTTCGGTTTTAATTGTGAATGCATTGGCAACTGTAATACTGAATTTACTTGCTATGATTATTTTTCCAAAGGAGTATCTTGCTTTGCATCACTTAATTGTTTGGATTTTTATTTTGGTAGTATATGCAGTTTTGGTTATCACGGTGTATCTGGTTATTAATTATACAAATAATCTGTATAAACAAGTAGAAAACCAAAAGGAAGAAACAGAAAATTTATTTGTAGAAGTACAGCATGCATTTGATAGTTTGGAAAGTGCTTCTTCCACAATTTTTAGTTCTTTACAGGAGTTTGAGGGAAATACAGAGGAGATAGCAGCCTCCACACAGGAAATTACAGGAAGTGCGGACAAACAGATTAGTGAAGTGGAAAGCAGTCTGGAAATTTTTGACGAATTAAATAGTAAGATTGAAAAATCGGAAGAACGGGTAGCTCAAACGGTAGAAACAATGAAAGCGTTAAAAAATAAAAACGATGAAGGCATTACAGCGATTCGTATGTTATCACAGAAGTTTGAAGAAAATATTAAGACTACTAAGACCGCTGCGGCGGGGGTAGCAGAATTGTCTCGTAAGTCTAGTGACATTGGTGGCATTATTGAGAGCATTCGGGAAATTGCACAACAAACGAATCTCTTGGCATTGAATGCAGCCATAGAGGCAGCAAGAGCAGGGGAGGCTGGAAAAGGATTTGCAGTAGTAGCAGGTGAAATCAATTCTCTGTCAGCAGAATCTTCCAATGCCACAGCAGAAATCGATGCTATTTTGAAAGATATCGTTCAAACGGTGGAAGAAACCCATAGGGTCATTGACCAAAATAGTGAGGTAGTAAATGTTTCCAGTGAACAGTTGGAGGATACCGTTAAGATATTTAAGGTTATGTTGGAAACTTCAGAAGAAGTAATTGGCATTACAGAAACACTGAAAGGTGAGTTGGAAGGGATTGTTACAATCAAGGAGGAATTGTTGGGAGCTATGGAACGTGTGGAGAATATATCACGAAGTTCGGTAGATACTACAGGAGAGATTAATGCTGCTACAGAGGAACAGGTAGCAGGACTTGATGATATTGTAAAATCTATGCAGAATATGCAACAGGGAATGGAAAAATTGTCTGAAGTATTGCATAGCAAAGAAATGTAATAGCATATAGCCGGATGCCGGATATATTATGTATGGTTATGGAAGGATTTTTCAAAACATTGAAATATGGTGCAGAGTAATACATAGAAAATCCTTACTATTTCTCAACAAGTGGATACTATCAATGGAATGATAACGGAGTTGGAAGCATTGCTAGAGATATAAGTAGAGTTAGGCATTGTCTAACAAAGGAAAATTGCTAAACAGATTGGGAAATATATATGCCCCTATGATTTTCCAATATACATATTTGAGATTCAGCCACCAAGGACCCCCTGGTGGCTGAAATATTAAGTAAATGATACACTTGACAAAAAAGTGTATCATTTGTATAATTAAGAAAAACTGTAGAAAGGAGAGAATGTACATGATCCCCATGGGCAATATAATTGCTCAGAGACTTCATGAAGTAGTGTTGGATGGGGAACTGGGTATTGATTACACTTTTGCTGGAGATCGCGAAAAAAACATTGCACTTCGTAGAACTTATAGAGTAAGTGATGCTAAGATGAAGGAAATTCTCTTGGATATTCAAGGTACGCATTATATTAAAAGTGAACCGAGTACAAATGAAGAGCATCCAGATGATGTAGTACATGTATTTAAAATCCAAGAAGATTTGATGCCTAGATTTGAGGAAGCTTCTAGTTACGTAAATGTTTGTATATATGTAAAGGTTACATGGCCAGAAGGTGAGGAACCAATGTTTATCATTTCATTTCATGAAGATGAAGAGTAAGAATTTAAGATAATCAGATAAAGCTAAATACGATAATTATATATAATCTGTGGAGTTGCCATAAGGAAGGCGACTTCATGGATTGACATATTCAAAATACAGAACAAAGTAAACATAACAATCAAAAAGGAGAGAAACAATGAATGCAGGAAAGAAAGAACTTTTATGCAGTAAATGTCGTAAAAGAGTTTCATATTATATTTCAAAACGCCCTGCAAAAACAATAATTAAAGATATTGAAATTAAGTATGAAGAGTATTATGGCATATGCGATGAATGTAAAACTGAAATTTTTATTCCTGGCTTAGATGATAGGAATGAAGAAGTAATTGAAGACGAGTTTCGAAAGAAAAAAGAGTTAATATCCATTTCTGATATTAAAAAAATTCTTGAAAAGTATAATGTTGAAAAAAGGCCATTATCAAAACTATTGGGTTTCGGAGAACTTACAATAACAAGATATATTGATGGACAATTACCTTCGGCTAAATATTCAGATATTTTATTTGAAGTATTAAGAGATGAGCAGAAGATGAAGGAGTATATCGAAGCGAATAAAGAAGAAGTTTCAACAGTTGCAGTAAATAAAGTAATAAGAGCAATTGAAAAGTGTGAAACAGAAAAGAAATATGATAATTCTGCTGAGAAAATTGCCTTATATATTATAAGTTCCGGTAGAGAAATTACTAATCTATTATTGCAAAAAGTTCTTTATTATGTAAAGGCAATAAGTGAAATATTTGAAGGTGAGTCAATAATACTGGAACCATGCGAAGCATGGAAGTTTGGACCAGTTTTTCCGTCTGTCTATGAAAAATATAGAGAATATGGTAAGCAAGAAATAGAGATTAATTTGTCTAAAGAATATGTAAATGAATTGCTTTCTGAAAAGGAAAAACAAGTTACAGATTATGTAATGAATACATTTGGAATATATAATGCATGGTTTTTGAAGGACTTGACACATCTTGAAGAGCCATGGATTGCTGCTAGAAAAGGATTGTCAGAGGATGATGCAAGCAGGAACCAGATGGATGAAGAAATTATTTCAAGTTACTTTGCTAAAATAAATAAAAAGTATAATTTAAAAACGATTGTTGGTGTAGAAGCATATATCAATGATATGAAAAAAGAAATGTAATAATAAAGTTTTCATGTTTGATAATGCCGATAAAGCTTAATAATAAGCATGTGGGGTGCTTTTAAACGGGGTGTTAAATTCTGCTAGAGTTTTATTGATTGTTTTGGTCTCGGCATTAATGTCGGGACCAAAATGCTATTTTACAAAATTTTTACAAAGCAGATTCTTCATCGGACCATAGTATTGGGATTGGACTTGCCATGGCAAAGGAAATTGTACAGAAACAGGATGGAATGATCCAAGTAGAAAGCAAAAAGGGAAAGGGAACAAAATTTCATATAAAAATGTATCGGAATACTGTTGCTGATTGAAGCAGTTTTTTTCTTGCTTTTTTAGAAAATATCAGCCATAATAATATCAAATCACGATTTACTAAATCAAGATTTGAATAAAATGGAGGTGCTGTTATGTTTATAGGCAGAGAAGCAGAATTGTCTTTTCTTCAAGATAAATACGATGAGAACCGTGGACAGTTTATTGTGCTTTACGGCAGACGCCGTGTTGGCAAAACCGAAACTTTGAGAGAGTTTTGCAAGGGGAAGCCGCATATATTCTATTCCTGTACACAGAGTACCGATAGAGTACAGCTTGCGAAGTTTTCGAAACAGATATTTAAGGAGGATATTCCCGCACGGCAGTATATCTCTGAATTTGCGGATTGGGAAAGTGCTTTCCGTTCCGTACTTGATCTGCCATACGGTGATAAAAAGAAACTGCTGATTGTCGATGAGTTTCCTTATATGTGTAAGGGAAACAAGAGCATCCCGTCCATTCTGCAAAATCTTTGGGATACAGAGCTGAAAGACAGAAATGTGATGATCGTGTTGTGCGGAAGCGCAATGAGCTTTATTGAAAAAGAGCTGCTTGCAGAAAAAAATCCCCTTTACGGCAGAGCCACCGGTATTTACAAAATGAGGGAGATGGGATTTTATGATGCCATAAGGTTCTTCCCTGACTACTCAGATGAGGATAAAGTGTTGGTATACTCTATACTCGGCGGCATCCCTCATTATCTTCGTCAGTTCAGACCAGAATTGTCTGTTGTGGAGAACATCAAAAAAAACATCCTAACAAAGGGCTGTGTTCTGTATAGCGAGGTTGATTTTCTGCTTCATCAGGAACTCCGTGAAACTCCGATCTATAACTCCATCATCGAAGCGGTAGCTCTCGGAAACACGAAGCTCAATGATATAAGTCAGAAATCTCTTGTGGAGGATACCTCCAAAACCAGCGTTTACTTAAAGAACCTGATTGAACTGGGCATTATTGAACGGGAGTTTTCCGTTGACTCCAAAACGAAGGAGAAGGCAAACTCCAAAAGAGGAACCTATCGCCTGACAGATAATTTCTTCCGGTTTTGGTATGCATTTGGGTTTACCAACTTCTCGCAACTTGAGGACGGAGATGTAGACGGTGTATATGATTATGTTATCTCGCCTGCATTGCACGAATTTGCTTCTTTTGCTTTTGAAGATGTATGCAAGGAATTTGTAAAGGAACTTCAAAAGAAAAATGCACTGCCTTTTCGGTATGCTAAAATGGGACGGTGGACGGGAAAAACCACTGTTCGTGATAAAGCTGCTCAGGGTGATTTGAGAGTAGCCGAAACAGAAATTGATTTGCTGGGGATTGGCAGGGGTGAAAAAGAATATTTGGTTGGTGAATGCAAATTCAAAAAAACACCGTTTGATTATTCCGAGTATCTTGATACAAAAGCAAAGCTGACACCGTTGAAAGAGTCAGCAAAGTTTTATTATGCCCTGTTTTCCGAAACCGGTTTTGATGAAAAGGTAAGGGCGGAAGCCCATAAGGAAAGCAATCTCCGACTGTTTGATCTAAGTCAAATTGTCAACTTTAAGTAACGGATTATAATATAATTTTAACCTTATTCGGTTGAAATTATTATGAAAGGGGGCAGAAATATTATGTTAGTTTATGAGCGATTGAAAAAAGGAACAGAGAATACAATTTAGCTTTTGGCATGGCTCTACCATGACATAAGATGGACTATTGGTGCGGAAACGACTTGTAAATCTGTTTTTATCAATATTAAGCATAGGAGGGGATTGTATGGATTCTAAGGTTATGAAAGAATACATAAAGAAAGTAATAATTTCGGTATTAGTAATTATTATGTTTAGTGCAACTGCAGCAGCGGTAGTTTTTTCAATTTTTAAAGCTTTGGGGTTGTATCCGAATGTTTCTATAGGACTATTAGCAATATTTGTTCCGGTTGTTTTGGTTGAGGATGTTTTAGGAGGAATACTTATAAAGAAGAGTATAGGACAAGTTGAATTATCCGATACATATGAAAGAAATGTTAAGATATATTTCTTGATAATTTTATTGGTTAATTTTAATTTGATTACATGGTTTTTTCCATCGAAAGAATCGTATATGTTTGTGTTTTATTTTCTTGTGTTAATGGCATTTTTCCTGGATTTAAAATTTATCTCATATTGTGCCATAGGAGAAGTTATTTCTTTAATCATATTGTTTGTGGGAAACACAGTTACAAGACCGGAAAAAACTTTGTTTATTACGGATGCCATACTTAGATTGATTTGTATTTCATTAAGTCTTATGGGTTTGATTGCACTGGTCTATTTTGTCAATAGATTTCTGTTAAATGCAAAGAAAGATGAGATTGAGAAGAATAATAATAGAGTACAAAATGTTTTAAATAACGTGATGCATATTGCGGGGGAGTTAGGAACTGCAAGTGAGAGTCTGGTATCAAGTTCGCAGACGGAGAGTGCATCAACGGAGGAACTGTCGGCAATTAGTGAGACATTGTTAGAAAGCAGTACAGATATGCTTGAACTCTCGGATAAGAGTAAAGAAAATTTGGCCCGATTAGAAGATAGCAGTGAAACAATGGAGAAAAGAATGCAGGATGTGGATCAGCTGTCAAAAGAATTGGTTGATATTTCCGCATCTAATGAAAGTACATTGAATCATTTGATGGATATGAGTAAGGAAGTAGAGAAATCTACAGAAAAAACAAAGGAAGTAACGGATCAGCTGTTAGAAGAATCTGATGAGATTGGGAAGACTCTTGATATTATTAACGAAATTGCAGAATCCATTAATCTGCTTGCTTTGAATGCATCCATTGAGGCAGCCAGAGCTGGCGAAGCCGGAAGAGGATTTGCAGTGGTTGCACAGGAAGTTGGACATTTGGCGGAGAGCACAAAGGAAACGTTGCAGACTGTAAATAATGTAGTAAGTAAGGTTCAGAATGGAACCAATAATGTATCAGCTTTTATGAATTCCAATGCA
The DNA here is from genome assembly GCA_045124315.1 of Lachnospiraceae bacterium. Classification (GTDB taxonomy): domain Bacteria; phylum Bacillota; class Clostridia; order Lachnospirales; family Lachnospiraceae; genus CAG-411. The sequence continues at coordinate 28,210 of JBGVLO010000069.1, read as the reverse complement.
CAACAATTAATGAAGCAGAACAAGTTGATTGTGGAAACTGTAGAAGGAATTCGTAAAATGATGGAATTATTGAAGCGTTCCGTTAGTGCAATTGAACAGGCAGATGCGATTATGGAACAGCAGAATAAAGTAATTCAGGAGACTGTTTCAATTAACGAGGACATTGCCAGTGGTATTCGAAATGAGAATGAAGAATTCTCTAACATTGCCAATATGGTACAGAGTAATACTGAGGAAATCCTTACCATTTCACAACAAGTGGATACTATCAATGGAATGATAACGGAGTTGGAAGCATTGCTAGAGATATAAGTAGAGTTAGGCATTGGCCAACAAAGAAAAATTGCTAAACAGATTGGGAAATATATATGCCCCTATGATTTTCCAATATACATATTTGAGATTCAGCCACCAAGGACCCCCTGGTGGCTGAAATATTATGATGATGGCTGCGGATAGTATGCAGAATACACTGTTTGAAAGGTATCGAACAAATATTCGAAAAAGTGTTGCGTTATGTATCGTTACGTGTTATAATTTGAACAGAACAAACGTTCTGTATGGAGGGTGGTAGACGGTTGACAGATTTCAAGTTATAATGGAGGTAGTAACGATGAGTATAGCGGAATATAAGAGTAATGTATTTGCAATGTTGATGGAGATTCCAGAGTATACTGTCAGAATTCTTTCGTACACATCGGAAGGAGGTTGAGGAAGTGGCAGCATTGGATTTTACCTTTGAACGAAGAGAAGAATTAATCCGAAGAGACAGCTTTGAGGAAGGAATAGAGAAAGGAATAGAGAAAGGAATAGAGAAAGGAATAGAAGAGGGGAGATTGCTTGGCAAAAGAATGGCGGTGATTGAGTCTTTAGAGGAGTATTGCAATCTTTCTGAAGAATGGAGACAACGGATAGAGACAGAAGAGGATGAAGAAGAATTAAAACGTTGGAATAAAGCAGCTAACCGTGCAGAAACTTTTGAAGAATTTATAAAGATGATTGAAAATGAAAAGAAATATTAAAGCTGACGATAGCAAAAATTTACTTGGAGAAACCTGTAATCTCTGTTATAATGGTATGTTGTGATGTTGCCTTTGAGGGTGGCATTTGGAATAGCAAAAGGAATGGGTAGCTGCTGGAATTTTGCAGTAACTATTCGGTTGTGGGCTCACGGAGCAGTCCGTTAGGAGGAGAAAGTATGCAATCATTATTTCAACCTCTATTAGAATTACAGGAATTTGAAGAGATTCAGAAGAATATAGAGAAAGACGAGATGCCAGTACATGTGACTGGCTGTTTCGATTCCCAAAAATGTCAGTTTATGGCGGCTTTGGGTCAAACCTACACATACAAGGTGATCCTTGCAGAGAATGAGTTGAAAGCAAAAGAAATCTATGAGGATTTCAAGTTGTATGACAGGGAAGTATATCTGTATCCGGCTAAGGACGCCATTTTTTACCATGCGGATGTGCATGGAAATGCCATTGTTCGTCAGCGGTTGCAGGTGTTGCGATGTCTGTACGAAAAGAGGCCGGCAGTGATTGTTACCACTTTGGATGGTGGTATGGACAAATTGTTGCCCTTGGAATTTTGGGTGGCCCATATATTTATGGTAAAAGAGGGGGATATCCTTGATTTAGAACAACTAAAGAAACGTCTGGTCAATATGGGCTATGAGTATGTGACACAGGTAGATGCCAGTGGACAGTTTGCGTTCCGTGGTGGAATCATCGATATCTTTCCTTTAACCGAAGAAACCCCCTATCGAATCGAACTTTGGGATGATGAGATTGACACCATTCGTTCCTTTGATGTGGAGAGTCAGCGTTCCATCGAGCGTGTGGAGCAGTTAATTGTGTATCCGGCTTCGGAAGTGATTTTGGAGAAGGACGTGTTAGAGAAGGGAATCAAGGCACTTCGGGAAGAAATGAAGGGACAGGTAGCAGTACTTCGAGAACAGATGAAGACCGAGGAAGCCCATCGACTTCGTACCACAGTAGAGGAATATATCGAAAATCTGGAAATCTATGGAGCAAATGCTGGAATGGAAAGCGTGATGGGAAGCTTCTATTCGGAGACAGAATCCTTTTTCGACTATTTTTCAAAAGAGGAAACCTTGTTTTTTGTAGACGAACCAAACCATGTAGAGGAGCGAGCCAAAGCCATTGAACTGGAATTTCGTGAGAGTGTGAGCCATCGTCTGGAGCATGGATATTTGCTGCCTTCCCAGACGGATGTGGTGTATCCTTATGAGAAGCTCATTGCCAAGCTCACAAAAAAGACAACCGTACTTTTGAGTATGATGGATTATAAAACAAGAATTTGGAATGTAAAAGCAAAAGCAGACCTTATGGTGACTTCGGTTGCCTCTTATCAGGGGAATTTTGAAATGCTGGTGAAGGAACTGACCGGTTGGAAGGAAAAAGGATACCGTATTGTGGTATTTTCCAGTTCTGTCAGTCGTGCAAAGCGGCTTAGTGAAGACCTGAAAGACTACGATCTTCCTGCATTCTACAATGAAGACAAAGAAAGACCGTTGGAGCGGGGACAGATTATGGTTGTTCACGGCAGTCTCCGTAAAGGTTTCACCTATCCGTTGCTACAGCTGGCTTTTCTATCAGAAGGAGATATTTTTGGCGAGAAAAAGGCAAAGAAGAAAAAGAAGAAGACAAACTATGATGGGAAGTCCATTCAGAATTTTACGGAGCTAAATATTGGAGATTATGTGATCCACGAGAACCATGGTATTGGTGTGTATCAGGGAATTGAGAAGATTACCGTGGATAGGACCGTAAAAGACTATGTAAAGATTTCCTATGCAGACGGAGGAAATCTTTATGTGCTGGCAACGGGAATGGATGTATTGCAAAAGTTTTCCAGTGCAGATGGCAGAAAGCCAAAGCTCAATAAATTAAATTCTGCAGAGTGGAGAAAGACAAAGAGTAAAGTAAAGGCTTCTGTTCGAACGGTAGCCAAGGAATTGGTAGAGCTCTACGCAAAGCGGGAAGCCAGGGAAGGATACCAGTTCGGAGAAGATACGGTATGGCAGAAAGAATTTGAAGAAATGTTTCCTTATGAGGAGACAGAGGATCAGCTTGCAGCCATTGAAGCGACTAAGCGGGATATGGAGAGCAAAAAGATCATGGACCGTCTCATCTGTGGAGATGTGGGATTTGGAAAGACGGAGATTGCCATTCGCGCTGCTTTTAAGGCGGTCAATGATGGGAAACAGGTGGCATTTTTAGTGCCGACTACGATTCTGGCACAGCAGCATTACAATACCTTTGTCCAGAGAATGAAAAATTTTCCGGTCCGCATCGGTATGTTGTCAAGATTCCGGACACCTGCCCAGCAGAAGAAAGATTTGGCAGAACTGAAAAACGGGCAGTTGGACATTGTGATCGGTACCCATCGTTTGTTATCCAAGGATGTAGAGTACAAGAATTTGGGGCTGCTCATTGTAGATGAGGAACAGCGTTTTGGCGTAACCCATAAAGAAAAGATTAAAATGCTGAAGGAAAACGTAGATGTTCTGACTTTATCTGCGACTCCGATTCCAAGAACCCTTCACATGAGCCTGATCGGTATCCGCGATATGAGTGTACTGGAGGAACCACCGGTGGATCGTATGCCGATCCAGACTTTTATTGTGGAGCAGAATGATGAAATCCTTCGGGAAGCAGTGACCAGAGAGCTTGCAAGAGATGGACAGGTTTTTTATGTGTACAACCGGGTGAAAAATATTGAGGAGGTTGCACATCACATTCAGGAATTAGTGCCTTCGGCAGTGGTAGGATTTGCACATGGGCAGATGAGTTCCAGAGAACTGGAGAAGATTATGTACCAGTTTATCAATGGGGAACTGGATGTGCTGGTGGCAACTACCATCGTAGAGACCGGTTTGGATATTGCCAATGTAAATACCATGATCGTCCACGATGCAGATCAGTTAGGGTTGTCCCAGCTATATCAGTTGCGGGGAAGAGTTGGCCGTTCTAATCGCAGGGCCTACGCCTTTTTGATGTATCGCAGAAATAAGATTTTGAAGGAAGTGGCGGAAAAGCGTCTGCAGGCTATGCGCGAATTTACAGAGTTAGGTTCCGGATTTAAGATCGCCATGACAGACCTGGAAATTCGAGGCGCAGGAAGTCTTCTTGGAGAACAGCAGCATGGACATATGGAAGCCATTGGGTATGATCTGTATTGTAAGATGTTGCATGAGGCCATTTTGGAATGTAAAGGGGAAAATGTGGAAGAAAGTTTTGACACTTCCGTAGATGTAAATGTGGATGCCTATATTCCTGCAACTTATATTAAGAGTGAGTATCAGAAACTGGAGATGTACAAACGAATTGCGGATATTGCCAATGAAGAAGAATGGCAGGATATGCAGGATGAATTGCTGGATCGGTTTGGTGAGATTCCAAAGGCGGTGGAAAATCTCCTTAATGTGGTGCTTTTGAAGTCTCTTGCACATAGAGTATATATTCAACAGATCAAACAAAAGAAAGTGGATACATTGGAGCTGACCATGTATGAGCATGCGAAGATCCGTGTGGATAAGATACCGGAGCTTTTGGAAAAATATAATGGACAGCTTACTTTTTCAAAGAAACAGGGGCCAAAGTTCCTTTACCAGTGGAAGGTGGTCCGTGGAGTGTCACCGGAACGGATAAAAATGGACAATCAGGAATTTTTTGAATCGGTAAAGGAATTTCTGGTGGATATGGAAGCAATCCTGGGTATGCCGAAGGAGGAAAGTGCATCCGTAAGTTGACACCAGCCTTCTGTCATTTCCTTAAGTTCGAAATCCTAATTCGTAGGCTGGGATGCAAATCTATATGCAAAAACTGTACGAAAGCGGATTTTTAGAAGATAGGTTCGTATACCAACCCCTTCACAAAAGTTCAAGGCTTAAGGAAATGACAGGGTATTTGATTAGAGTTGTAATTCGAAATGGAATCACAATAAAGGAAGGAAGAAGATATGAGAAAGAAATGGTTAGCAGCAGGCCTGTTGCTGGTTGCAATGGCAAGTGTGACTGCTTGTGATAAAAAAGAGACGGATCAGACTGACAAAAATGCCAAAGTGGAGAGTTCTTTTGAAACAAAAGATTTGAAAATGGATACCTGCATTATGGCAGTGGGGGATGAGGAGGTTTCCCTCAATGAATATCTGTTTTATGTGTATCAGTTAAAGTCTGCCTACGATGAAACCATGACCACAGATGTGTGGGGATATGAATACAGAGAAGGTGAGAACCTTGGAACGTATTTTAATAAGCAGATCGTAAAGGAAATTGCACAGGTTAAGATCATATGTGCGGAAGCTGAGAAACAAGGGTACGAGCTCACAGAGGAAGAGGCAAACGAAGCAAATGTGGAGGCAGGACAATTTATGGAAAATCTGTCTTCAGATGCAGGGGAATATCAATTATCGAGAGAACTTGTGGCAAACATTTATAAGGAGCATGCTCTGGCAAAAAAAATGTATGATGTGATTGGTGGCACCATTCAGACAAACGTGAGCGATGAGGAAGCAAAACAGGTAAGTGTAGCTTATGTTGAAGTTTTGATAAAAGGTACAGACCGGGATGGAAATGAAGTAGACCTTTCAGAAGAGGAAAAACAGAGTGCTTTGGAGCATGCAGAAGACTTGAAAGAGAAAGCGGATACTGCAGAGGATTTTGTTGAGTTTGCCAGGGAGAATTCGGATGTGGCAGAACATGAGAAAAAGCTTCATCTTGATAACAAGCCTGCCGAATTGATGGAAGCAGCTATGAAAATGGAAAATGGACAGGTTTCGGATGTGATTGCTACAAAAGAAGGCTATTATATTTTATACTGTCAGGAAGCCTATGATCCAGAAAAGCAGGATCAGTACAAAGAGTCGATTTTGGAAGGCCGGGAGAAAGAGGCGTTCCGAAAGGCATATGAGACTTGGAAAGAGAACTATGAAGTAGTTGTCAGTGAACCTTTACTGGAGCAGATACCTTTTGAATAGGCGTTCGGAACAGATTTTCCATAGAAGTCTTTTCGTAGAAGGAGAATGAAATGTTTGAAAAAAAAGAATACATTGTGAATAGTAATCTGGGAATCTGTATCGTAGAAAAGATTACAAAACTGGTGGTGGGGAGAGAAAGTCAGATGGAGTATTATGTGCTGCGATCTGCTACAGATAAAAATAAAAAAGCGTATATTCCCGTAGAACATCATGAGACAGTGTTACGACATCCAATGACAGAAACACAGGCAAAAGAGATGATAGAGAAAATGCCAATTAATACCAATGACAGAGAAGGTGACAGGCAGATTACCTTGGGTGAGGCAAAAGAGTGGTTGGATTGTGCAGAGCCGGAAAAATGGGCAAAAGCGGCTGTACTCTTTCTTTTACATGGAGAGGAGTATGACGCTCAGTTGAAGGAAACTCTATGTAAAATATGGGAAAATTTCCAGGGAGAGTTGGCATATGTGTTGAAAAAAAATAAAGAAGAGGTTAGACAGATGATGGAGAATAGGATAAAATAGAAGAAGTGCAAAAAAATGCAGTAGGATAATAGGAGATGGCATTTGTATGCAGTTGGAAATGGAGGAAATTCAAATGGACATCGAAGTTTTTCGTACCAGTGATGAAGAAGAAAGAAAACAATTTCGTAAAATATTAATGGATAGACAGTTATCCTTTTCAGAAAGATGGGAACGAATTCCTATGATAAAGAGACCAAAGCATGGTGGAAAGAAAGAAATGTGTGTGATTTACATAAGTGATTATTATTCTAACCGTGTAGAGGAATTACGGAGTCTAGTGAAATAAAGTTACCAAATCCGTTACAGTTCGCATATCTGTGGACTGTAACAATGGGTGTGGAGGTAGAACGGTTGATAAAGAGAAAATATAATATTAGTTATACAAGATTGATTGCCTTAAGTTTTTTGTGCGTCATTTTAGTGGGAACGTTTCTTTTGACGTTGCCAATTTCTGGCAGAGATGGCCGGTGGACATCACTGACAGATGCCATGTTTACTGCAACTAGTGCCACTTGTGTGACAGGACTTGCTGTGTACGATACTTATCAGCATTGGTCTTTGTTTGGCCAGCTTGTATTGTTGTTTTTGATTCAGATTGGTGGTTTGGGATTTATGACCATTATCAGTCTGATTGCTGTTTTTATGAAAAAGCGCATTGGATTGCACGAAAGAAAGATCCTTATGGCATCTTCTGGAAATATGCGACTGAGTGGAATGATACAGCTCATTAAAAAAATTGCGACCATCACTTTTTGCTGCGAAGGGATAGGGGCATTTTTTTTGGCATTTACCTTTGTTCCGGAATTTGGCTTTTTCAGAGGAATTTACTATGCAGTCTTTCATTCGGTATCTGCTTTTTGTAATGCGGGATTTGACTTGATGGGAATAGTGGAACCGGGATCTTCTCTCGCATTATATGAGGGGAAAGTGAGTGTGATGATTCCGATTTCCATGTTAATTATAGTTGGTGGAATAGGATTTCAAGTATGGGTAGATCTGTTGCATAACAAATTACATGCAAAACGATATTCTTTGCATACAAAGGTTGTACTGACTACTACAGCTGTGTTGCTTTTAGGTGGGGCTGTATTGTATGCTATTTTTGAAGCAAATGGGCACTTGAGAGGCATGTCTTTTGGAGAACGGTTGTTGTCCTGTGGATTTTTATCTGTCACCACACGTACTGCCGGTTTTTCTGGATTTGATCTACGGGAATTGTCTCCGTCAGGAAGTTTGTTGACCATGGTGTTGATGGTTATTGGTGGAAGTCCCGGTTCGACTGCCGGTGGTATGAAGACCACCACTCTCGCAGTGATGGTTATGGCAGTGAGAGGGATGAGTCTGGGGGAAAAAGACATTACAGTTTTCAAAAGAAGATTAAATAAGGATTTGATCAAACAGGCAGCAGTGATTTTGTTTATCTATCTGTTTGCTGTTTTGTCGTTTGCCATGATTATTTCTTGTTTGGAGTCAAGTCCTCTGCAGAACACGTTGTTTGAGACTTGTTCGGCATTAGGAACAGCAGGATTAACCCAGGGACTTAGTGAGTCAGCAGGGGAGATTACCAAAGTATTGCTTGCAATATTAATGTATGGAGGTCGAATTGGAGGCTTGTCTTTATTATTGGTATTTGCTGAGAGAAAGACAGAGGCAGTGACCAAAAGACCTGCAGAGCGAATTATGTTGGGATAGGAGTTAGGAATATGAAGACGATTTTGATTATAGGAATGGGAAGAATGGGGCAGCACCTTGCCCGTAGAATGAGAGAGCTTGGAAATGAAGTGATGATCGTGGACAAAAATGAAGATCTGATACAGGAATTGTCACCGGAATTCCCTGATTGTATCGCGGGAGACTGTACCAACGAGGGGGTTTTGCGTTCGTTGGGGGTGAACAATTTTGATTATTGTTTCGTTGCCATAGGAGAGGAATCTTACAATTCTTTGGAAGTGACCAGCCTGCTGAAAGAATTGGGAGCAAAATGTGTAGTTTCCAAGGCAAGAAGAGAGAGACAGGCCAAGTTCTTAAAGAGTGTAGGGGCAGACGAAGTGTTTTTCCCAGAGAAAGAAATTGCGGATAAACTGGCAGTTCGGTACAATTCAGAAGCTATTTTTGATTATGTGGAGCTTACATCAGAGCATGCAATTTTTGAAATATCCATCCTTAAAAAGTGGGTTGGCAAGAGCATTATGGATCTGGATATAAGAAAGAAATATAAGATCAATATTATTGCCATTAAGAAGGGAGAAAAAATCGATCCTCTTCCAGGGGGGCAGTATGTGTTTGCTCCTGGGGATCATGTGCTGGTAATTGGGGAAACTTCAGATGTGTTTGCATTGGCACGAAAAGAAGAAAAGTAGTTACTGTCCACATATCTGTGAATTCTAACGAAAAGTAGGGGATGAAAAACGTTGACAGTGTTTAGGAAAAAAAGATATAATAAAATGGGAAAAAAAAGTAAAGTAAAATATAAGGTATAGAGTGTGGGAGTGAGGTTACAATATGGACAACCTATTGATTGTAGAAAAGAATGAAGAACAGATTCAGAGAATCACAGAGGCACTTGAGGGAGAGTTCAAGTTGACTTTTTGTGGCTCGACAAAGGAAGCAGTAGAGATTTTGAAACATAAGATTCCAAAATTAATCTTAGTAGAAGAGAGTAAACCGGATATTAGTGCGTCAGATGTGATTGAGTATGTGAAGCGGATATCAGAGCTTTCTCAGATACCTATTATTGTATTTTCAGATGGGGAGGATGAAATATTTGAGAAGCGTTGCATCCATATGGGAGCAAGTGATTTTATTTTCCTGCCATGTAGTAAGGTGGGGATTCGTTCCAGAGTAAATCGTGTACTCAGTTTAGAACAGAAGAACAGAAGAATTGCTCAGGTAAATGCAGAAGTGGATCTCATGCGTGATATGGCAAAGAGAGATCCGTTAACTAAGCTTCTGAATCGAACATTTGCAGAAGAATATATCAATGAGTTTCTTTCTGAACGACGACATCACGGAACTTTGTTGATGATCGATATGGATAATTTTAAAGAAATAAATGACGTCTATGGGCATATTGTAGGGGACGAGATTTTGATTGAGTTTGCTAACACATTGAAAGCTCTGACCAGACAGGATGATGTAGTATGTCGTCTGGGTGGCGATGAGTTTATGGTCTTCCTCAAGGATGTATCGGTACATTCTGTGGTGGTTGAGAAGGTGGAACAGATTGTTGTGACATTGGAAAAACGTCTGGTCAAGCCAAATAATGGCGGGCATGTCAGCGTTTCCACAGGAATTGCTACTTCGCCGTTGGACGGAAGAAGTTTTAATCAGCTATATCAGAATGCGGATAAAGCTTTGTATTACGTGAAGAAGAACAATAAGGGATCGTATCATTTCTTTAGTGAGGAAGGCGCTGCTGGTGGAAATCGAATCAGCAAGAAGAATACCCAGGTAGATTTGGAGCATTTGCAAGCCTTTATTCAGGAAGTAGGGTACAAGAAGGGTGCGTATCAGGTAGAGTATGATGGTTTCAAGAAGATTTATCGTTTTATTGCCCGTTGTATCGGAAGAAGAAAGCAGAATGTCCAGACCGTATTGTTCACTTTGAATAATCGTGAAGGAATACTTCCGGATGTTCAGGAACTGGTATTTGCTATGGATAATCTGAAGAATGCGGTGCATGCTTCTATTCGTCATGCGGATGTGGCTACTAATTATAGCAATAGCCAGTTTGTGGTAATTTTGATGGATTCTTCTTACGAAAATGCAGACATGGTTGCCAAACGAATTACGGATAAATACAATGAGTTACATCAGTACAATGAAGATATTGAAGTGGTATACGATATTCAGACGGTAGCTCCTGCACCGAAAGATAATGATTTTTAGTAACTGTTCAGAGGGTGCAACTGTATATCTGGAATTTTACGAATTGCACCCTCTGAACAGTTACGGTTTTTAATAAATTAAAAAAAATCAGGCTGAGCATAAGAGAGGCAAAATACATTGAAGAATATAAAACTCACTATTTCCTATGATGGAACCAAATATTTGGGTTGGCAGCGGCTGACCGGGGAAAAACGAAAAAAATCAATACAGGGAATCGTAGAGGATGCACTGAAGCAGATTTTTGGACAGGAGATTCTTTTGATTGGTTCGGGAAGAACGGATGCTGGTGTGCACGCAAGAGGACAGGTGGCTAATTTTCATGTGCCATCTGCCTTTTTGCGTTTAATTGAGAAGAGATATACAGAAGGAAGTTTGGAAGAAAAGCTCAGGAGGGCCTGTAACGAGGTTTTGCCGGAAGATATTTGTGTGCTTCAGGTGCAGTTGGTTTCAAAGGAATTTCACAGCAGATACAGTGCCCTTGCAAAGACCTATGAATATATAATAGATTGTAGAGAGGTGCCACAGGTGTTTTGGCGAAAACGAGCTTTATGGATCGGTCAGAAATTGAATTTGGAACAGATGAAAAAGGCAGTTCCATTTTTGATTGGAGAGAAAGATTTTCGGGCATTTTCCACCAAGGATCCTGGGGGAAAAAAGAAAAACACAGTACGAACCGTATATAGCATAGAATTGGAAGAACAGAACCATCTTTTGTATATTCGGGTTCGTGGAAATGGGTTTCTATATAATATGGTTCGTATTATCGTGGGAACGCTGATTGGAGTAGGAACAGGGCAGAAGTCCCTAAGCGAGGTACAGTGTGCCATAGAGACAGGAGAACGAAAATATGCAGGTTATACAGCCAGTAGTGTGGGGCTATACCTGAAGAACGTAGAATACGGTAACAGTTCAGGTAGTCCTTGCACACATTGCTGTGAAAGGACGTATGAAATTGTAAATTAAGTGTGGCTCACAGCAATTTGCATGCGTAAGCTTGCTGTGAGCCGTAACAGGACAGCCCAGGCTGAACTGTTACAGAATACGAGGAACCGTAGCTGATTAAAGTTACTAGGAGATGAAAGTATGATTCGAGAATGTTTGGAAAATATTACAAATGGAGTGGAAATACGCAAGAATTTGATTGCGTTAAAGGCACAGTGTAAGGAATATGCAGGAAAACATGCATTGTTGTATGCTTTGAATAATAAGCTGGATGTATTATATGATTTGTTGAAGGAAGAAGATCCAAAGATACGAAAGAATGTGGCATTGATTCTTGGACAGCTGGGAGTACAGGAAAGTCTTAGCAAGTTGTATGAGGCTTATGAGAAGGAGAAGACTTTGTTTGTGAAGAGCAGCTATTTGGCGGCTATGAAGGAATTGGATTATCGGCCTTGTCTGGAACAGCTTCGCCAGAGGGAAAACGAACTGCAGAATATGGAGTTTCCAGAAGAGAGTAGCAAGCATTTGCAGGAAGAGCGAAAATTGCTGCAGGAAATGTTGCTGACCATGGAAGGACAAAAGAAGCACAAGTTTACAGGATGGAATAAGCCTTCCCGTGTGATCCTTTTGACCAATCGCAATTTTCAGGGTGTAACTGCAGACCAGATCAAATCCCACCGACCAAAAGTATTCAATGCCGGTGTTCAGGCAAGAACCGACGATCTGAAGGAAATTTACAAAGTGCGTACTTTTTCTGAGCTGTTATTTGTGTTGGAGGGACAATCTAGTTTGAAAGTGCCGAAAGATGCTAGTTTGGATGAGATGGCAAAAAAAATGGCAAAGGATATTGCAGATGGTTCTCTTTTGGAATTTTTGCAGGAACGTCATTCGGGCAAGGCACCATTTTATTTTCGCATTGAGTGCAAGAATAAGATGGATCGAAAGCAGAAGAGCAACTTTACAAAGAAACTGGCTGCTTATTTGCAGACAAATACAAAGGATGCTTTTAGAAACAGTACTTCTCATTACGAGGTGGAACTTCGTCTGGTGGAAAACAAATCGGGGGATTTTAATTTCCTGATTAAGCTGTACACATATGAGGACCCTAGATTTTCTTACAGAAGAGAAGCATTGGCAACCAGTATTCAGCCGGTGAATGCAGCATTGGCCATGGAACTGGTACGCCCATATTTGAAAGAGGGAGCCCAGGTTATCGATCCTTTCTGTGGGGTAGGTACCATGCTCATTGAACGTGGAAAACTTCTTCCTACAGGGGATGTCTATGGTGTGGATATTTACGGACAAGGAATTGAGGGAGCCAGAACGAACACAGAATTAGCTGGGCAGAAGATCAATTATATCAACCGGGATTTCTTTGATTTTTCTCATGGATATCTGTTTGATGAGGTGATTTCTAATATGCCAAGAGTCATGGGCCAAAAGACCAATAAGGAAATTACAGATTTATATATTAAATTTTGGTTAAAAATTCAAAAACATCTTGGAAAGGATGCGACTATTGTGCTATACTGTTATGACCGAGACATACTACGAAAGACCCTCCCAAAGACATTTTCCATAAAAGAAGAATTTGAAATTTCCAAGAAGGAAGGTTCTTATGTATATGTATTAAAACATGTGTAATTATTCAGAACTCAATATAGCGGAACCATTGGATCCGTTATGCATGATATGGAGAGAGTTTTTGTAAGATACATTTGCAGGGCAAACCTCTCATAAAAAGTTCAAGGTTTTAGTTAATGACATGGGGTTTGAATAGTTACGAACAAGCGGATAAGAAAGGAGCACAGGAAATGGGTTATGATGAAGAACAGGAAAGAAAAGCACATCGTGTGATGGTGTTTTTCTTTGTGGTGGTAATAATCGTATTTATTGGATTTAAGGCGTATACAGGTATGCGGGCCGGAGTGGAAGCAGATCAGGCTGCAGAGACTTCTGCGACACCGGAAGTTACAATGGAGGCAGAAGCACAGTCTTTAGAGTAGATGGATGAAAAGAGAATAGGATTGGAAAAAGTATAGAGGAGATTAATATGCATATTTTATTACAGGTTGTTTTGTTGGTACTTGGATTTGTTTTATTAGTAAAGGGCGCAGATTTCTTTGTAGAAGGTGCATCTGGAATCGCAGGAAAGTTTGGTATTCCACAGCTTGTCATTGGACTTACAATTGTGGCTATGGGAACCAGTGCACCAGAGGCTGCAGTAAGCATTACAGCGGCATTAAGTGGTGGAGAAGGTGTGGATTTGACCGTTGGAAATGTACTGGGAAGTAATATTATGAATGTGTTGATCATTCTTGGAATTACTGCTGTGATTATCCCGGTTGCAATTCAAAAGTCTACTTTGAAGATTGAACTTCCATTTATGATTGTCATTTCAGCGATCTTTTTAGGTCTTGGATTGACCGGAAATGTGATCACTCGATTAGAGGGGGGCATTCTTGTTGTACTGTTTTTAATCTATATGGCTTATTTGTTGTGGATGGCCAAAAAGGGAAAAGAAGAAGTGGAAGAGGAGAACCAGAACAAAAAAATATGGCTTTTACTGCTTATGACCGTGTTAGGAGCAGCCGCTATTGTGATTGGTAGTGATTTTGTAGTTGATTCTGCATCGGAAATTGCAGGAATTCTTGGTGTGAGCCAGCGAATCATTGGTTTGACCATTGTAGCATTTGGAACTTCTCTGCCAGAGCTGGTTACATCCGTTACCGCAGCAAAGAGAGGAAAAGCGGATATCGCTATAGGAAATATTGTGGGAAGCAACATTTTTAACCTGTTATTTGTAGCAGGAATTACTGCTTTGATCACACCTGTTGCTTATGCAAAGAATTTCTTAGTGGATGGTGTAGTTACTATCGGGGCAGGTGTCCTGTTGCTTCTTGGCGTCATTCGGAAACAGGAATTAAGAAGACCGGTTGGTATTCTTATGATTGCAGTTTATGCAGTATATCTTGGGTATTTACTTATTGGATAATTGAAAATTAAAAAATGCTTCTTTTGTATTCGTACAAAAGAAGCATTTTTTGTTTCCCTTGCCTGCCAGTTTTCTAGCCTTCGCTTTGACCTTGCGGTCTTTGCTTAGGCTGAAAACAGTGCGCAGTAGCTTTCAACCAATCAAACATCGTCTTCGACTCGTTTTCTTGGGAAAGCCTTGCCTGCCAGTTTTCTAGCCTTCGCTTTGACCTTGCGGTCTTTGCTTAGGCTGAAAACAGTGCAAGTATGGCATCCAATGCTCCATAGCTTACGATGTCCATAATAACCGTTGCAAGAAGCACTCCGGAAAAAATAGCGATCATAGCTTTTTTTAGATCAAACTCTAACAAGGAAGCAATTAAAGAACCCGTCCATGCGCCTGTACCAGGAAGTGGAATTCCAACAAAAAGTAACAGAAAGGCAAATTCGCCTTTGTCTACACCGGTAGATTTCTTTGCGGCTCGGGCTTCTAATTTCTCTACCAGACCCTTTAAAATGTTATGTTTCTTCATGAATTCAAAGATTTTCTTAATGAATAATAAGATAAATGGAATTGGGATTAAGTTTCCAATTATACAGATTATGTTCGCTTTGAGCAACGGAATTTGGAGCATAGATGCGATCAATACTCCACCACGAAGCTCGATTAAAGGGAGCATGGAAACAAAGAAAACAAATAATTCTTTTGGTAAGAAGGAACCTAATGAACTGTTGTACCAGTCAACAAGTGCTTGTTGCATAATATAAACCTCCAACTTTTTTGTTTTTACATAAACCAAGAAAATCATATCATAGAAATACAACAAACTCAAGGAAGAAATGTAACACAACCTGGCATGTTAATAGATTGTAAGTGAATTGTAAGGACTTTATTCTGGGAAAATGGTATGATAGAGTGGAGTGAAATGGACTGATTAATAGTGTTGGAATGAGGGAATGAAAAAGACGAACGTGCATGAAACAGAGTAAAGTTCCAGCACCATGAGATAGAGATAATGGAGGAATAGGATATGCAACAGGAGAAAGTATTAGTAGTAGATGACGATAGAGCCATTGCAGATTTAGTAGAGATTCATTTGGTCAGTGATGGTTATAAAGTATTTAAGGCAAACAGTGCAAAAGAAGGTTTGGAGATATTTGAAAGAGAAGAGCTACAGCTTTTAATTCTGGATATTATGATGCCAGAAATGTCGGGAATGGAGATGGTAGAAATCATTCGACAAACCAGCAATGTTCCCATTATCATGCTTAGTGCCAAGTCGGCGGATATTGACAAGATTATGGGGCTTGGAAACGGCGCAGATGATTATGTGACAAAGCCTTTTAATCCGTTGGAGCTTATGGCCCGTGTAAAGTCGCAGCTTAGAAGGTATACGACATTTAATCAGAATACGCAGAAGAAGTTGAAGAATGAGATTGTGGTAACCAATCTTCGAATCGATTTGGATACACACCAGGTATATGCCTATGACAAAGAAGTGAAGCTTACTCCTATTGAGTTTAAGATGTTGTGTCTGTTAGCCTCCAATCCGGGTAAGGTATTTAGTACGGATGATATTTTTGAACAGGTTTGGAATGAAAAGATGTATGAGGCGAACAACACCGTTATGGTGCACATTCGTAGATTGCGCGAGAAAGTGGAGCTAAATCCAAGAAATGCACAGTTAGTAAAGACAGTGTGGGGAGTGGGATATAAGGTTGAAGAATAAGATTTTTGGGAACTTTCGATTTAAGATTATGTACTATAGCTGCTTGAGTATTTTGATTGCGGCTGTAGTAGATTTATTAGTCGTAGGTGGTTGTTATCTGTTGTCCAATCGGTATCTGGATCAGACTACCATCGCAAAGAACCAATCCATCAATAAGACACAGGAGATTGTACTGGGAAATACACAGGAGTATGCAGCAAATACGGTTCCCAAACTGGTAGATGAAAAGGGAATTCTCATAGAGGAACATCGGACAGCCAGACAGGTGATTTTTTGGGTTAGCTTGTTTGTGTCCATAGTATTGGGTTTTTCTGTGTTTTTCTTTTGTTTTCAGATGTTCACCCGAAAGATTGCAGGATATGTAGAAGAGATTTCAAAAGGGATTGACGAAGTTGCTATGGGTAATTTGCACCAGGAGATTCCAGTACGGGGAGAAGATGAGATCACCAATATTGCGGTGAAACTTAATAGTATGCGTCGGGAGTTTCAGATGCTTTTGGAAAATGAGAGGCAATATGAGAGGGAGAAGGATGCTTTGATCACCAATGTGGCCCATGATCTTCGGACTCCTTTGACGTCTATTATTGGATATTTGGATCTGGTTCGACTTAAGGATGATCTTAGTAGAGAAGATCAGAAGAAATATGTAACGGTTGCTTATGACAAAGCAAAAAGGCTGGAAAAGCTCATTGAAGATTTATTTGAGTTCACGAAAGTTGGGGCAGAGCGTATGCAGGTGCATCCAATGGAAATTGATTTCGGCCGTTTTATGGAACAGATGGTGGAAGAGTTTTACCCGAGTTTTGAAAGCGTGCAGCTGAAATGCAAAGTGGATATGCAAGTTGAGAGAGGAATTCTTGAGGCAGACGGGAATCTGTTGGCCAGAGGTATTAGTAATTTGTTCAGTAATGCAGTCAAATACGGAAAAGACGGCAAGATTATCAAGGTGAAGGTAAAGGAAGACTTGGATAAAAAATGCATGAATCTTTCTATTACCAACTACGGAAAAATTATTGCACCAGAGGATTTAGAACATATTTTTGATAAGTTTTTCCGAGGAGAAGCATCCCGATCTACAGAGACTGGCGGAAGCGGATTAGGGCTTGCTATTGCAAAGAAAGTTGTCTTATTACATCATGGAAAAATAAGTGTATCCAGTGATTATAACGGAACTGTTTTTTCTATACAGTTGCCGCTTACACAGCCGAGAGAACAAGAAAAGGAGCAGGAAGAATATGAGAAGATCCAATAAAAGACCAAAGTGGTTGCTTTTTCTATGTTGTTTACAACTGATGGTAGGACTCCTGTGTCCGGGACAAAAAATTATTGCAGCAAAGGAGCAGGATATCATCATACATGCTACCGTTGGGTTTGGTGGAAATTCTGTGCGAATGAGTAGACAGAATACAATTGATATTCGTTTGGAGAATAATACAAATACTGTATTCAAAGGCTATGTGTCAGCTTATATGTATATGGAGGATACAGATGGCAATAATCTAAGTCGCAAACAGGTAGAGCTTCCGGCAGGGGTACAGACACAAATACAGTTGCCAATTTATATAAGTTATAATCAAAATAAAATGAAGGTCTTTCTGGAAGACGAGAACAAGGAACCTGTTGCTAGTACGGAACTTCGTATGCATTGCATTAGTAGTAATGATACTGTGGCAGGGGTCTATGGGGATTCTCCTGAGAAACTTGAGTATCTGAAGGAATACAATGTGGATGAAATCATTAAACTTACACAGGATGCACTTCCGGATTCGGAGAGTGAATGGGAGTGTTTTGATCTGGTAGTCTTTGATTGTTTTGAACTGGCAGAATTCTCGGAAGAGACCATGTTGACATTGCAATCGTGGATTGTGGATGGAGGTACGGTGATTCTTGGTAATTCTGCTAACAGTAGAGAGTTTTTGGAAAAGCTTATGCAAAATACTGCCAGTTCAAAGAATGTGTTAGATAAGAAGGATAAGATTGTAAAGTACCTGGTTCACAGGGGAACCATTCTTGCTTTTGAGAGACGTTTGTCTCTTGCAGAGAATTTATGGGGAGAGGATGGAGAACAGATTACAGACCTCATTTCAGATAATTATGGACGAAACATGGAAAAACAATGTTTTTCTGATTATTTTGATATGGGAGCATGGGGCGTGATTAATAGTACAAAAGAAATGGGAAAAATGCCGTCCATGGCTGTTTTAGTTGTTTTCTTTGCGATTTATGTGTGTTTGATTTCTGTAGGATGCCGGGCGGTATTGAAACGAATGGATCGTCTGGAACATATGTGGGCATGGGTAGTAGTCAGTGCCTTTGCTTTTTCAGGAATCCTATATTTGATAGGAAAACAGTCAAGAGTACCGGAAAATTATATGGAATATCAAGATATAGTAGAGTATTCCAACGGAGAGTCTCAGGCAAAGGTTACTTCGTTGATCAATATTTTTTCTGCTAGCAATCATCCCTTTACTTTGGAAATTCCAGATGCTATGAAAGTGTGGGAACATAGTTATTACGAGTGGGAGGAAGAAGAGAAACAGGAATATTTAGGAGAATTCACCAATGGGATTTGCGTGGAAGAGGATTTGATGGGCACACGAAGTCTGACCTTGGAGCATGTGAAAGTATTTTCTAGCAGTGATCTATGTGCGGAATATAAAGTTGCCCAGACTGGAGAATATGATTCGGATCTATCCTGTAATGGGAATTTGTATCAGGGTACTTTTACCAATCGAATGGGTAGCACACTTCGCAATGCCATCTTTCTTGCAGGAAAGAAGATGTATGTATTAGGAGATATAGCAGATGGGGCTACTGTGGCGATTAGTGAAGAATTGCCCCACACAAATATCAACTGTATTGATGCGCTTCATAACAATACAAAGGCAAGAGAGTATGCAGGTTTTGGAGAGGTGGATACACAGAGTTATGAGACGTATATGCTCAAAGGATATTTGAGGATCTTTGCCAATTATATAGAAACTGGTTCCGCAACCGCCAACTTAATGGAACCGAAGGTATTGGGTATTTTGGATAAAGATGTTACAAGAGAACAGGAATGGGGAATTGATACCAACGGATATACCTTAAGTTCCTTTTTGGTTTCGGTGGATTACGAGAACGGAGATGAAAAATTTTACCCGGATATTGTAGCGACCAGCAAAGATGAGGAACTTAGCACGGATGTTGCTTATGTATTTGGAGATATGGTTGAAGTGAAGATTTTCTTTCCAAAGAAGGAGAAGTTGTCAGGAATTTATTACTACAAAAATATGAATCAGACCTATAAATCTCAGTGGAAATTACAGACTGCATTTGTGGGTAAAATGGAGATGTACAATTATAAGGAAGAACAGTATGAAGTGGTATGGGACAACTTTAAGTCAGATAATGAATGGACCAAGTTGTCGGATTATATCAGCAGTGATAATGGCATTCGACTCAGGTTTAAAAAGAGCAAAAAGAACGGGAAAGAGCAGATTATGCCGATGATCAGTGCAACCACGAAGAGAGAGGTGAAATAATTGATTCAAGTGGAGAATCTTCGAAAATGTTTTGGAAACCATTGGGCATTAAATGGGATGAATTTATCTATTGGAGAAGGTGAAATCTATGGATTTGTGGGGCCAAATGGCGCAGGAAAGACCACGACCATGCGTATTATGGCAGGTCTTATGTCTGCAGATGAAGGTGCTATATGGTATGAAGGAGAGAACCTTTTAAAGAAGCCAAAAAAGCTTCGGAAACTGATTGGATATATGCCGGACTTTTTTGGTGTCTATGATAACCTGAAAGTGAGAGAGTATATGGAGTTTTTTGCATCTGTATATGGGTGTAAAAAGAAGGAACTGTCGCAGGAATGCCGACATAGGCTGGAGATGGTCTGTTTAGAGGACAAGGAAGAGATGTACGTAGACAGTTTATCCAGGGGGATGAAGCAAAGATTGTGCCTGGCAAGATGCTTATTGGCTGATCCGAAATTGTTGATTCTGGACGAACCGGCGTCAGGTATGGATCCGGGATTAAGAATGGAATTTCGGGAAATTCTTCGCAATCTTGCTGGAGAGGGAACCAGCATTTTGATCAGCTCTCATATACTGGGGGAATTGTCAGAGTTGTGTACCAATATTGGGATTGTTTCAGAAGGAAAAAACATTGCCAGCGGAACCATCGGTGAGATCATGGAGCAGTTTGACAGTTACAACCCTATCGTCTTGGATTGCGTACTAGGGAAGGAAGAAATTTTAAGCTATCTGAAGGAAAATTCTCTTGTGGAAACCATATCTATTCAGGAAAATAAGATATTTATCGGTTTTTCTGGAAATCGAATGGAGGAAGCAAAAATGCTCCAGGAAATTCATAATACAGGTGCATTAGTTTCCAGCTATGGAAGAACGGAAGGAAATCTGGAGAATTTATTTATGCAGTTAACCAGAAAGGAAAAGGAATAGGAAATGGAGGAGTTTTATGGGTAATCCTGTTTACCAAAAGGAATGGAAAGTGACAGTAAGAACCATGCGTATCACATGGGAATTGTTTCTATTCAATGCCCTTCTGGCAGTGGTCGGGCTGTGTATGTTGCAAATGTATTTTTATAATAGCGCTGAGGTGGAATATATCGCAATATTGCGAATATTCTACATGATTGAGTGGATTGAGCTGGTTTTGCTGGGATTAATCGTACCGACTATGACGGCCGGTTCCATTGCAGGAGAACGGGAAAAGCAGACTTTGGAGATCTTGTTGTCCACTACGCTGCCAGCATTTCATATTGTCATTGGAAAACTAGCAGCAGTGATTGCTACTGCGGGAACCTTTTTCATCTCAAGCCTGCCCATTTTGTCCTTGGTATTTCTCATTGGTGTGATTACACCTACAGCATTGTTACAGTTTTTACTGTATGGATTTGTATTTTCTATTTTTGTAGGAAGTATTGGAATGTTTTTTTCTGCATTGACTAAGAAAACCATAGTGGCAAATTTGTGCACATTTGGAACTGTGTTGCTTTTGAATGGCTTGCCGTTGCTGGTCAACTGGATTTCTTATCTCAGTCAGTTGCACACCAGACGATTTATTCAATCAGGGAAAATTATTGTATTGGGCTTGTTGGATCCTGCCTTTACAGCAGTAGGTATGGTGGCTTCTCAGGTGGGCGAGGAAAAAATGTACCAGAATATCTGTCTGATGGATATGAACAAGGATAGTATCTGGGTGCAGCAGGTTTCCAGCTTTGAGTGGTTTTGTTATAGCAATGTGGTACAGATTATAGTGTCTGTGTTATTGTTGGTTGCAGCTGCAATCCTGTTAAGAAAAAGAAAATAGAAAAAACAGCGAAGAGAAATCTTCGCTGTTTTTTTCTTGTTCATTCCTACATCAATGAGTGCTTTTATTAATGTAAGTAGGCTCCAGTTTGGAGTATACAATTTTTTGGCTACTGTATAGTCCATAATAGCCGGATAAGACATAGCTGACGGCACAGGCAAAACAGAATAAGATTAAAGATTGTGCACCAAATAATTCAATGCTAAGAAGCAAAGAGGCGATTGGACAGTTTACCACGCCACAAAACATGGCAATCATTCCAACTGCAGCAGCAAATCCGGGGTCAAGACCTAAAAGGGAACCAGCCACGCTTCCAAAAGTAGCACCTATGAAAAAGGAAGGAACAATCTCCCCACCTTTAAAACCTGCTGCAAGGGTTATGGCGGTAAAAATGATCTTCAATAGAAAAGCAAAGGGTTGGCTGGCTTTTCCTTCTAGAGCATTTGCCACTATGTGCATACCAGCACCATTGTAATCGTAAGTGCCAACCAGCATGGTCAGAAGAACCAACAGAACACTTCCCACCAAAACACGAATATATGGATTTTTGAAAGCAGACTTAAAGAAACTGTGGAATTTGTGAATGGTGACACAAAATCCAATGCTTACCAGAGCACAAAGTCCTGCCAAAATACCGATTCGGATCATGGTCGGAATGGTCAATGAAGGAATGTGCAGTAATTGGTAAGTTTCAGGAGCCACTCCAAAATAATTTGCAAAGCTATATGCAATGACCGATGATAAAAAACATGGAATAAATGCCACATAGTAAAGGACACCAACACTGATGACTTCCATACTGAAAATGGTTGCAGTAATAGGAGTTCCAAATAAAGCCGAAAAAACACCACTCATTCCACACATGGTAACAATGTGGATGTCCTTCGCACTCAGGTGAAAACGCTGTCCAATGGTGGAGCCGATACTTCCTCCAATCTGCAAGGCAGCTCCCTCACGGCCGGCAGATCCACCAAATAAATGGGTAAGCACAGTAGCAATAAAAATCAGTGGTGCCATACGAAACTGCAAAGTTTTTTCTGTTCGGATGGAACGAATGACACGATTGGTCCCACCGTCGTTTAGCATATTCGTGGTCTTGTATAGAAAGACAATTGCCAATCCTGCCAAAGGCATAAAATAAACCAGTATGGAATGATTCATGCGAGTGCCTGTGGCAAAGCTTACACATTTGTAAAAACATGTACCGACTAACCCACATATAATACCGGTAATAATGGAGAAAAAACCCCATTTAAAGACGGAGGTTAAAATTTTGAAGCCTCGTTTGCTTTTTCGAAACAAACGTTGTTTTAAGGTAGAAAAATTTTCTTTCATTTATGTATCCTCGATTTTCTTTTATTATTGTAACGATTCGGTTGTGTTTTTGCCCTTTTCACCATGTATCATCATATGATGAATGATAGAAAAATTCAATCCTATATGTGTTTTTTTGTAGAAAAAATGTGGAAAAAGTTATACAATAGTAATTAGAAAAATATGGTTGTGGGCGAACGAGAAAGACATAGAGCACGGGGAAGCGTAACCGAAGGGGGAATTTGAAAATGAATGAGGAAAATTACATAAAAAAATTAGTGGCGTCATTTCGGAAGAATCATTTTTCACAGTATGTGTTTATTAAGTATTATAATACATTGACTATTTCAGATGAGGAAATTTATAAGATTGTCGTAGATGAAACCCCGTCTTTAGACCTGGTGTTTTATTCTTTCCCAATACACAGCATGCAGGGATCATTTAAACCTTTTTTGGGGGGAATTCGAGAGTTGTATTTTAAGTATTTTAAGAAAGAACCGCTGGAAGAATTTGTGGAGAAAGCAGGGGTGTATTCTTTATTAAGGCCGGTTTTTGTGAATTATATTCGCAGTGGAGTGGGAGGGCGAACAGAGGATATTCTGATTACTGAAGTAGAATTTGAACAGGAACAGGTGCTGCGTTCTATTGTGAATGTATACAATTATATTGCAGAGAGTAGACCAATTTTTGTCTTTCTGGAGAAACTGCACTTGGCAAATGCATCCTGTATACAGCTGCTTCATTATATGATTACCAGTGGAAAATTAAAAAATGTGCAGATCCTTGGCATGTATAATGAGGTTTACCGTATAAAAGATTATATTTCCTCTTATTGGGAAAAATTTATTTCGGAAATGGAAAAGCGGAACCTGCAATATGGGTGGAAGAATATAAAAGCGGATTCTATGGTGGCTTCTAGGGTGGCTTCTAGGGATTTCTTTGCTCCGGAGAGTGCAAAGATAGAGGAATATATCTATTATGGGGTCAATATGTATTATTTTCTTACTTTTGACGATGCCAAATACTATATGGAAATTATATATGATCAGATTAAGCAGGGGTTTATTGAATTAAAAGGTATCACAAAGGCTAAGTTTTTTCAGGTGTTTACCTTGATACTGATCATGAAGAATGAATATACAAGGGCCATACAGATGTGCGAGATCGTAGGCAGTATAGCGAAGGAACTGGAAGATGACTGGATTAGTTATAACTACTATTATCTGGGGGCTATGTGCCAGTATGGTATGGATCAATTGGCAAATAAAGTGGAATTCTATGTGCAGAAATGTCAGGAGATTGCCAGAAAATACAAGGACGAGCTGGCAGAGTATAAGCCGGAGGTAATCCGTATGCTTTCCAATTACAACTATTGGCGTGATGTGTTTGAAAAACGATACTCTTATCGAATTTCTGAGGATTTTCTGGAGAAGGCAGAACGGTTTGGATTTGACAATATTTTGTGCCATGTGTGTGTACTGAGTCTGGATGAGAGTGACATGGTGGAAAAGATGAGGAAGGGATTGGCAGAAGAAACCTATTTTAATCGAGGAGTGGAGATTGCCAAGCGTTTGGAAAACTACCAGTTCTTAATATCTGCGTATACAAAAAATATTGTATTATTTTCGGAGTTAGGCTGTCACGATATTGTGGATGAGTTGTACCGTAGAAAATTAGAGGTGTTGGAGAAGAGTGAAGCACATTTAAGTCGAAGAGTCCACACCTATAACGGCCTGGGGTATAATGCCGGAATAGCAGAAAAATATCAGTTAGCTGAGGAATATTTTTCCAAGAGTCTGGAAGCAAACCTTCTTCTGAAAGATGGAGAGGAAACTGCAATTACATTATATAATAGTTCCATTAACAAAATTCTTGCTAGAGAGTATGAAGGCGCAATCGAAGATTTGGATTTGTTGTTGCAGATTATGGATATGCTTCATATTCACTCCATCAAGATTTGTGATACATCTAGGATATATGGTTTTCTGGCTCTTTGCAGTTTTTATGTGGGGGAGGAATATCGTTGTCATTTGTGTTTGAACCGGATTGATTTCTATGTGGATCATTTGGAACATGTGGAAGACGGAGATAAGTATCGATATTGGAACGGTACCCTGTTCTTAAAATATTTGATTCACGGTATGATCTACACACAGGAAGGGCATTATGAAGAAGCGGAGAAGGAATTTCAGAAAGCCTGCCGACATCAGGAAGCCGACATTGGAAATCGGTATTTTAATTATCCAATGTATGTTGTGGAAGTGGCCAGGTTATATGAAAAATCGGGGAGGATGGAGGAACGTCGCCGCGTTTTAGAAGAAGGAATCGATTTTTGCAGAAGCCGTGGATATCATTTGCGTGAACAAATCCTGTTAAATCTATTACAGAATAAATCGGAGAATGGGGAGCAAACTGCATTTCCACCTCGTTCTGTTTCGAAGCAGCAGATTTTAGAGACGGTTGAAAACATGGCCATAAAGAACAACTATGAAATGAATAAACGGGATATCGAATTTATGGTTGTTTGGCAGGATCTTATGAGTAAGGATTTGTCTGTAGGGGAGATGTTGTCCCAGGCAATCTCCATGATGAAGAATTACTTTAATTTGGATGGTGTGGTCATGTTGTCCAAGAAGTCTGATATAATTGGGCAGGAGTATTTTGAAGGACCAGAGAGCAACGGAACCGATACCAGTGTGACGGATTGTATTCGTAATTTGTCACAGGAAGAGCGAAATGCAGTGTTTGAATATTTTCAGAAGAGAAAGCATGCACTGCTTACCAGCCGTGTGGACAAAGATTTTCTGAAATACAGGCCATTACTGGAACAATTGGATTTTCATCATATTATTACATTGTATGGATATCCCATGATTGATTTAAATGGAGAAGTAACCAGCGTAATTCTGGGATATGTTGAGATGAGAAAAAGTTTTATTGGAAATCGTTATTTACTGCAGGAACAGGATTTCGTTATTCTGCAATTCTTCAGTAGTCAACTGTATAGAGCACTTGAAAGACTGGAATATATGGACCTGATCAATCGGATGAACAGTCAGCTTAGGGATATGGCAGTGACAGATCTGCTTACCGGGTTGTATAACCGACAGGGATTTGAGAGAAAACTCTCAGAGAGAGGGATGGATAAGGACGAGGAAAGTGTATTTATTTATATTGACCTGGATAATTTCAAATACTATAACGATACTTTTGGTCATGAGGTAGGTGACTTTGTATTGGTGAGATTTGCTCAGCTATTGGAACGTGTGGCAGATGGAATTGGTTATGCGGTCCGCTATGGTGGAGACGAATTTGTAATTGTGCTGTGTAACAAAGATATTGAATTTGGAAAACGTGTGGCTAAAAATATTTTCTTCATGATGTCAGACAGTTTTAATGCAATCATTGAAAAACAGATTGGGGAAGAACATAAGATACCAAAAGAGAAGAGGTTATCTTGCTCTGCGGGAATTTCCGCTTGCAAAGGTTCCAATCCGCAACAGGTGCAGGAGGCATTGAATAATGCAGATAAAGGATTGTACTATGTAAAGAAGACTACAAAGAGTAATTATGTAGTCTGGGATGAGATTAAGGATTTTGTGTAGACAAATGGGAAAGTAAAAGGGCAGCCCTGTGTGGCTGCCCTTTTCAATGGTTTTTTGAAACATTATCTGTCGGACTTTCCTGACATTTCCTCTTCCTGACGTTTGATCATCTGACGAACCATCTCGCCTCCGACTGAACCATTCTGAGCACTTGTCAGATTACCATTGTAACCGTTTTTTAAAGGTACGCCTAATTCTTCAGCAACCTCCATTTTGAAACGATCCATTGCTTCTTTTGCTTCTGGAACTTCCATTCTTCCTGAATTGTTACTTGACATTTTCCACACCTCCATTGTTGCGGTTAACAGTACCCCGATAAGGAACCGATCCTTACCGGGTTCTTGGAACCTTGTAAAAATCCGTTTCGCTTATCGTAATCTTAGTATTGGCAAAGTTCCAAGAAAAATACAAAAAACCAGAAGGAAAATAAATCCATTTTTGACATTGGCTTTTATAATAGCCCAATCAATATAGGATTTTGACACCTTAATTTACTTAGGTATATGCCTTGCGGAATAAGGAAAAACTGATACAATGAAAGAAGATAGATGGATATAGATAGAAAGGGAATAACGGACATGAAAAAGATCGCATTAATATTAACCGGAGGAACCATTGGGAGTACGTTGAAAGATCATGTGATTTCTGTGGGAGAAAAGACGGTATATGGTTTGGTAAATGCTTATGAAGAAAGGTATGGGGAGAAAGACCGCTTTCAAATATTTTCTCCTTTTCAGGAGTTAAGTGAAAATTTCACAAAAAAACAGTGGCAGCAGTTGTATGATTTTTTGTATGATTTCCCATTTGAAGCCTATGAGGGTGTGGTGATCGCACATGGGACAGATACACTAAGTTATTCCGCGGCACTTATGGGAATGTTGTTTTCTCACGTATCTGTGCCGGTGATGCTGATTGCAAGTAATTATCCTATTGGGATGGAGGGGAGCAATGGTGTTACGAATCTTAGGGCTGCGGTCTCATTTATTTCACAGCAGGTTGCTCCCGGTGTGTTTGTGGCATATGAAAATGATAGGCAGGAAGTGGAAATTCACCTGGCTACCCGATTACTGCCTGCAGATAATGTGCAGGATCAATATGGAAGCTTTGGTGGGGCGTGTTTTGGAAAGATGGATACGAAACAGTTTGTGTTTCAGGAAAATGGTGGCAGACACAATCCCTCTCTGGAAACTTTGAGGTGCCAAAGAAAACAGGTGTTGCAAGAAAGAATCCTGTTTGAAAAGGATGTTTTGTTTCTTATGCCCTATCCGGGACAAAATTACGAGAACGTGTTGTTTTCCAAAAATGTGGCAGCCGTATATCAGTATTTGTACCATGCGGGCACAATATGTATGAAAGAAGAAAACTACTCTTTTCTATGTTTGGAGAAACGGTGTAGGGAAGAAAAACGCCCATTGTATGTGGCATCTCTCAAAAGAAAAAATGAAAATGCTTATGAAACGCAGGCAGCCTTTTTACAAAGAAATGTGATTCCTATGTACGATATTTCCCCTGTTGCAGGGTATATGAAACTGGTCATTGGTATGAACCAAAAGGAATGTCCAGTGGAAGAGTGGATGGCACAAAATATATTTTTTGAGGAGGTTTCTCTGTAAAGGGAGATGCATTTTGGTGGTAGCATTTGCAATCTATGATGTGACGGATTGGAGGGGGCTGGTACCAAGAGTTGTCTGTATGTTGCCAGAGATTGTCTCATAAAAAGATGATGCATAGGAACAGTAGGTTATTCATCGCTTACGATAAATTGGATTTTGTGACACACACAATATCGTTGCATGTGAAATAGAAGGATTATAGTGGTTCAGTTGTCAAGACAAAAATCTAAAACTTTTATAATGAATTGATATCCATGGTTAGAGGAAGATAGATTCTCCCCAGTGACAGTCTCCAA
>JBGVLO010000068.1:0-1904 GCA_045124315.1 Lachnospiraceae bacterium | reverse complement strand
TTTGAACCGGCACTGGATTATGTGGTTACAAAGATGCCCCGTTTTCCTTTTGATAAGTTTACGGATGCAAATCAGAAGCTGGGTACACAGATGAAGGCAACAGGTGAGGTAATGAGTGTTGGAAGAACCTTTGAAGAGAGTCTGTTAAAAGCCATTCGTTCTTTGGAAAACGGTGTAAACCATTTGTATATGCAGAAATTTGAAACAGAAAAAACAGAGAGCCTGATGGATTATATCAAAATAGGTACAGATGACCGTATCTATGCTATTGCTGAGTTATTGCGTCGTGACGTGGAGGTGGCTGTTATTGCTGCGGATACAAGGATTGACCGCTTTTTCTTAGACAAAATGAAAAAGATTGTTGATATGGAAAAGGAATTGAAGCAGTGTCCGGGAGATATGGCAGTTTTGTATCAGGCAAAAAGAAATGGTTTTTCAGATAAGGAAATTGCTTGGCTTTGGAGTAAAAAAGAAACGGATATATTTAAGATGCGTAAGGATGCTCATATTTTTCCTGTTTATAAAATGATTGATACCTGTGCATCAGAGTTTAAGAGCTATGTTCCCTACTTTTATTCTACTTATGAGATTGAAAATGAGTCTGTGATAGAGGATAGAAAGAAAATTATTGTGTTGGGTTCCGGTCCAATTCGAATCGGTCAGGGAGTAGAGTTTGACTATTCCACTGTTCATGCTGTTAAAACCATAAAGGAAGCCGGATTCGAGGCAATTATTATTAACAATAATCCAGAAACGGTATCTACGGATTATACAACATCTGACAAACTTTACTTTGAGCCTCTTTGTGAGGAAGATGTCATGAATGTGATTGAACTGGAAAAACCGGATGGAATCATTGCATCGCTAGGTGGTCAGACTGCTGTCAATCTTGCGAAGCCCTTAGAGGATCGTGGAGTGAAAATTATAGGGACTGACTGTACAGCTATAGAAAAAGCAGAAAACAGAGATGCTTTTGAGAAGCTATTGTCGGAGCTTGCCATTCCGCAGCCTCAAGGACGAGCTGTTACGAATATTGAAGAAGGGGTAAAGGCGGCAAACGAAATCGGATATCCGGTGCTTGTACGCCCAAGCTTCGTTCTGGGTGGACGAGCTATGCAGATTGTAGCAAAAGAAGAACATTTGCGTCATTATTTAAAAACTGCGGTAGAGATTGATGAAGATAAACCGGTGTTAGTAGATAAATACATCTGTGGCAAAGAAGTGGAAATCGATGCGATTTGCGATGGTACAGATGTATTTGTTCCGGGAATTATGGAGCTTGTGGAAAGAACAGGAGTACATTCGGGAGATTCCATCAGTGTATATCCAACCTTTAGCATTTCGGATAAAGTGAAAAGCATTATATTAGAGTATGCAAAAAAACTGGGGATCGGAATTGGAATTATCGGATTGTTTAATATCCAGTTTATTGTGGATAAAGAAGAGAATGTATATATTATCGAAGTAAATCCACGATCTTCGAGAACTGTGCCATTTTTATCAAAAGCGACCGGATATCCTCTTGCGGATATTGCAACGAAAGTGATTCTTGGTAAAAGTCTGAAAGAACAGGGAATTGATATGATTTATCCGGAAGAGAAAAAGAGATGGTATGTAAAAGCTCCTGCATTTTCTTTTGCAAAGTTAAACGGTATGGATGCATATCTGTCTCCGGAAATGAAATCTACAGGTGAAGCAATTGGTTATGATGATAAGCTTCCGCGTGCCATGTATAAAGCGTTGATTGCTTCCGGCGTTAAGATGCAGAATTACGGAACGGTAGTAGTTACACTGGCAGATGAGGATAAAGAGGAAGCCTTACCTTTGATCAAGAGATTTTATGACATGGGCTTTAACATTGAAGCTACGGTAGGAACAGGTGAATTTTTAAAGGCACATGGTAT
>JBGVLO010000067.1:0-3314 GCA_045124315.1 Lachnospiraceae bacterium | reverse complement strand
TTGCCATTGGTACCTATTTAAACTGGCTTCTTGTGGCAAAAAGACTTCGCCGGTACACAGTGAAAGCAAATAATTCCATAACTTTGCCTGACTTTTTCTCAAATCGTTACCGCGATAAAAGTCATGCATTGTTAGCTATCTCGGCAATTCTGATTGTTGTATTTTTTGTACCATACACAGCGTCGGGTTTTGCTGCATGTGGAAAGTTATTTTCTACACTATTTGATATTCCGTACCTTCCTGCCATGATTGTCAGTGCCATTATTATCGTGGCCTATACAGCCACTGGTGGTTATCTTGCAGCAAGTACCACTGACCTCATTCAAAGTATTGTAATGAGCGTGGCACTTGTTATTGTAGTAGTTTTCGGAATCCACGTCTCAGGTGGACTGGATGCCGTAATGGAAAATGCAAAATCCCTTGATGGATTCTTGACACTATTTGAAACACATAATACGGTTGACGGCAGTTCTTCCCCTTACAGTGCTCTAACCATTGTGTCAACATTGGCATGGGGACTTGGCTACTTTGGAATGCCTCATATTTTACTACGCTTCATGGGAGTTGAAGACGAAAATAAACTGAAACTTTCCAGAAGAATTGCTTCCGTATGGGTTGTAATATCTATGGCGATTGCAATTTTTATCGGAATTGTGGGTTATTCCATGTCAAAAGCAGGAGCCATTGACGTTCTTGAGGGTTCATCCCAGTCGGAAACGCTTATCATAAAGGTTGCCATTCTTTTAAGTGAACATGGTATCGCAGCCATTATTATGGCAGGATTGATTTTGGCTGGTATCCTTGCCTGCACCATGTCAACTTCAGATTCACAACTTTTAGCAGCTTCCTCCAGTGTATCCCAAAACATCATTTGTGATTGTCTTGGAATAAAATTGTCAGGAAAAGCCTCAATGAGAGTTGCCAGACTTACAGTTGTTCTCATCTCCATTATTGGCGTTATCATTGCATGGAATCCTAATAACTCCGTGTTTAATATTGTATCCTTTGCCTGGGCAGGTTTTGGAGCTTCGTTTGGTCCTGTAATGTTATTTTCACTGTTTTGGAAACGCTCTAACAGAAATGGTGCTCTTGCAGGAATGATTGTAGGAGGAGTAATGGTATTTGTATGGAAATATCTTATTGCCCCAATGGGAGGAATCTGGGCAATCTATGAACTTCTTCCAGCCTTTATCCTTTCAAGCATCACCATTGTGATTGTCAGCCTTTTAACGGCACCACCTTCTAAAGAGATCGTGGAAGAATTTGAAAATGTATAAAAAATCCATGGATGTAGGTGAAACTCTTAACATCGCATATAATATAAA
Organism: Lachnospiraceae bacterium; assembly: GCA_045124315.1. Lineage (GTDB taxonomy): Bacteria > Bacillota > Clostridia > Lachnospirales > Lachnospiraceae > CAG-411. The sequence goes on along the minus strand of JBGVLO010000067.1, from coordinate 1,989 downwards.
TGATCCTACTAAAATCGAAGGGGAAGGAAGTTCCGGAATGGCAGCTTATATTATGATGCTTTTGGGGATTGCTTTTTCTTTCTTTGGAATCTTCTTTTTTGTATTGTTTCATAAAAAAGATTAATTTATTTAAAATGACGAAAGATTAAAATCAGAAAAGATTTCTTACAATTTGTTGATGTGATTTTTAAACAGGTGCCACGTAGCTATGGCACCTGTTTTTATGATATCAGTGGATAGAATCATAAAGTTTTCTCCACAAGAGACTTTTCCATTTTTCTTATTCTGACTGCAATTCAATGAGTACGATTTCAGGTCTGTTATTGATACGAATAGGAATCACGCTATTTCCTATTCCGCAGCTTACAACCATGGTTGTATTTCCTTCCGAATACACTCCTGCATCATATTTCGGAAACAACCCTTGATTTGGTGCTATCAATCCTCCAATCAAAGGAATGCGAACTTGCCCTCCATGTGCATGGCCACTTAAAACCAAATCTATCTCATTTTCTACATAGGAATCAAACAATTCCGGTCTGTGGGACAACATAATGGTAAATTCCTGAGTAATATTGATATGCTCTAATTTGGCAGAGATTATTTTATCCGCAGCAATATAACTAAAATCAGGGTCATCTACCCCAATCATTTGAATTGTCTGCCCTTCCTTTTCCAATGTAACGGCTTCGTCATGAAGCACGATAACTCCTTCTTCTATCAGAGCATTTTCTAACTCATTGTAGTCACTTCCAAGCCATGCTTCATGATTTCCTGTTACATAATAGCATGGAGCAATCTCTACAATATTTCTTACAAATGCAATGGCGGTATCCATATCTGTATGTGTAGAATCTACAATATCTCCGGTTATCACAATAATATCTGGTGAAGCTTCTTTTAAAAGACGAATCAACATGGCATTTTCATTGCCAAATTGTGCATTATGTAAATCTGATATCTGTGCTATTTTATATCCGGAAAATGCACTTGGAAGGTCTTTACTGGATATTGTTATATTGTTAAGTTCTACTGTTTTGTTTCCCCATAAGAGCCATAAAAACAAAACAACAGTTATGATAAGTATTGTTATCTTTTTCTTCTTCATTTCTTCAAGTTTCCCTGTTTTCTTTTCCATACCAAACCTATAGTCAACCACCTGGTTGTCCAGAAACATAAACCTTGGTCACTATCCCATCTTCATTATACTTAATATAATAATAATACTCTAAATAATCAGGCATAATCGGTCCATTATCTGTATATATATAATATCCTACTTCACCACTTTTTCCCTGTACATAATTTCCCAAATCAGGCTCCCCATACTTTTCCTGAACTTCCGAAATTTCATTTCCCAAAATCCACCAGTCATTATATCTATAATATGTAGAATGTGAACTAATAAACAGCTTTGTACAACCTAACAATACTAAATTCAGAATAAAAGCGACCACGATTTTCTTATTCCATTTCTTTTTTATGCAAGAAACAATCAATATTACAAAACTAATACCAACAGCAATCATAAATACAAAACTGAGTAAAAGATATAGCATATTAACATACCAATCATTCATATATTCTCCTCCTTGATTTCTGTCTTCTTCTACTAAAAATTAACCTGCAAGTACAATATGTTTTTCAAGACAGCGAATTTGATTTTCCTTGGTAGAAATTTTCCAGTATTAAAGATTTGCACTCAAAGTAGCAACGTACTTAAATCGAGCAAATTTCTTTGCTCACTTATATTATATGCAGTTCTGATAAAAATTACTTCTTATCCGCACGTTGTTTTCCCTTAAATTCCTTCTCCACATGGCAATGTTCCTGTTTGCCAACCAACCTATCTCCTTCAAAATCCAATTCCATAATATACGGCATCCAGTCGATAATTCTTAGAAAATCTTCACATCCAAAACTGTTATCATAAAAATTCAATATCGTACTAAGAGGAGTACCATGTGTTCCTATAACAATCTCTTTATC
>JBGVLO010000066.1:0-5206 GCA_045124315.1 Lachnospiraceae bacterium | reverse complement strand
CCCTCCAATGAAAGTTCAATGCCCTCTTTCGGCTCAAAATTATAACCCAATGCAAATTGGTCCGATTTCATTGGCGGTATCTTCTTTGTAATGGGAACCCATATGTCGGAAGGGGAAACCAGACTGGTATTGCTCAACATGTGTATAGCCTGTGCCATACGGGCATAAGATATCTTTAGAGACTGGTTGTCTGACAACATATACCTTAGCGAGAGTCTCGGCTCAAGGGAGTGATAGAATTTGCCCTTGATTGCAAACATAACATAACGGAGTCCTGCGTTGGCTTTAAGGTACCTGTTAAAGGAAATCTCATCTTCTGCATATAATGCTACTGTAGAAAGAGACTCTGTGCCTCTACCTATTGTGGTATTTATAATTGTTGTATCTTCAGATTCTCTGTCATACCTTTTAGTGTATGTATATTTGTTCTGAAACAGATGGATGGACGGGTTGAATGTCTGGACAGAAAGTTTGCCGCCAAATCTAAAATCATGTTCCTGTGAATGTTTGTATATGCTGCCGAATGATGCAGAATACTCTTTAATCCCTGAATTATGCTCTGTATAATTATCGATATCGGTTATAGTCAAAGACAAAATATCCCGCGAATTCAAATCAAATTCCTCACTTTTAGTGTAGGATTTGTTCTGGTATTTGAGGTAGTAGTCATATTTGCTGAAAGAAAGAGTAGTATTGAAAGAGAGGTCTTCTTCCGGTATATACAGCCAGGAGAGGGAAGAGGCAATATTTCCCCAATTGTTTGTTGAATTGCTGGAGCCGTTCCTGTCGGTAATTGTAATCCTTTTCCATGCTGCATCTTTTGCTTCTGTATGAGAAGAGTTGGATGTAGGAGTTTCTTTGCTTTTATCCTTGCCCATATAGAAAAAGGCTGACAACTTATGCTTGTTTGAAACAAGATGGGTGATTTTGGCACTCGCATCATAGAAGTCAAGATTGGCATAAGGTGTCATTGCATTCTCGTTGTTTGCAATTTTCTTTAATGCCGGCTGTACTATAAGATCGAGATATGATGCCCTTGCTGCAACATTGAATGATGTGCGCCCTTTGTCCAAAGGGCCTTCAAACTGGATTTTGGATGACAATGCTCCTATTGCTGCCTCTCCATGGAAGTTGTCCATATCACCCTCCTTTATCCCTATATCCACAATACTTGAAAGCTGTCCTCCATAGCGTGCGGGAAAAGCACCTTTGTAGAATACAAGGCTCTCCACCATGTCTGAATTTATTGCAGATATGAAACCCTTGAGATGTTCTGCATTGTAAAGCATGGCACCATCAAGAGTTATCTGGTTCTGGTCATATCCGCCTCCTCGTACAAATATCCCTGCATGTCCGTCACTGGCAGACTGTACTCCTGGAAGTGTCTGGAGCGCCTTAAGTACATCAACCTCTCCAAATACCGCCGGAACATACTCTATTTTTGCAATAGGCATCTCTATGGCACTCATTTGGGTGTGCTTTACCCCAAAATCATTTTTGGAACCGTATACAACAATATTGTTGAGGGCATTGTCCTGCTCAAGAAATATGTTTATGAGTGTGTCTGATTGGGCGGAGAAAGAAAATTTCCTTTTACTGTATCCAACGTAGCTTACTACAATGTCATACTCCGTCTGTGCAGGCAGCAGAAGTTTGAATTTTCCTTCTTCATCACTGCGGAACCCCTTTCTCTGTTTGGGGAACCAGATATGGGCATCCGGCAATACTTCCCCAGTCTGCTTGTCTGCAACTTTTCCGCTCACTGTTATGTTTTGGGAAAGTGAAACGGTTGGCAACAGCAACAATAGAAGAAGCATAACTAATATATGTTTCATAATAAAATAATCAAGTTTAAAAATTAACCCCGAAAATAGTTGCACAATTTCCGGGGTATTTATCTTATTAAAAAGTGTTCATTATCGGCCAAACTTAAATCCTAAAGCCAAAGTAAACACCTCCGGCCTCATGGCATCCTTGTTTATATTGAACCTGTCAGATACATACTTGCCGTAACTGAAACTGAGCGACAATGCGCCGTAGTTTACACCCACGCCACCTTTAAGCATAAGGTACCCGGGATCATATACTGCCACACCAAAATCCTTGTCAACTTCCAGAAAATTATATCCACTTGGCCTTTTGCTTTCCATTGCATACCTGTAATCCGGCTCTACAAAAAAATCTACACTCCATTTATTGTAGAGCCTGAAATTATATCCAAGATTTATAGAAGCACCTAAGCCATATTCCTCTAAATCAGAAATAAGCACAACACCATACTGTCTGTCAACATTTACAGAAGGATCAATACTAATATGATATGCCTTACAATACTCCATATAATAGTAAGATAATTTAGGCTCAACGTAAAAGCCTCCATATATTGGCTGTTTATACAATAGTGATACCCTATGGCAATTAAAATCCTTTACATAAATATACTTCTTTTGATTATAATAATGATAAGGGTTGTGCAAATCACTAACCCCAGGGTCTATCCTTTCAAATGCATATTCAAAGCCCCATTTGCTACCTGCTTTCTCCTGAGCAAAAGACTGCAATGAAAACATACAACATAATACAACGGCAAATACAATCCTTTTCATACATCAAATTTTTAATTCAACTTGTTTTCAAAGTTATAAAAAATCCTCTGAATATTTCCTGTCTCACCTATAGGGGTATCCCAAAATGTTGCATTAATTTGATTGCTTGGAAGATAAATTCCTGCTTCATCCATTCCCCCAACGCCATAACTTCTTGACATATAAAATCTTCCATCATAACTTGAATGTGCATATCCCCAGTTCATACCCCAATATGTATATTCTATCCTTCCCAATTCCAACACTTTATCTTCTCCACTTGCAGACTCTATAAACAAATTAGGATCATTTGCATAATACTCCTGCTCACTTACGATATAATCTGGATCCCATCTGTACAAAACTCTATAAGAAATTTCTTCTACACTATACCTATCAATAATATAAACATGCTTATTTGTATCAGGTTCTATTTTCATTGAAGTATAAACACACACCGGAGATCCTTCCAACAAACTGTTATACACCCTATACCAATCATACCCGTTATATGACTCATAATCCAATTTACCCCAATCAAATGCATCTTCTACGCCATCTATTGAAATATCTGTACTTCCATTTCCATATCCAACATCCATTACCTCTTGACCTAAATATCCCAACATCAAGGCTGTCTGGTCATAATTTTCATCCGCCATACTTAACGCCATTGTAGACCATCTCAAGGCATTCATAGCACCAGGCTCATCTTCATCTGGGTATGTGGTGGTTCCATTCCCAGGCCAAGCTATAGTAGGAAATTCAACTCCCATTGCATTATTTTTCCTATAATGATGAATAATCTGCCCTGCGGCAACAACCGAACACCCTACAGAAGATTTTTCTCCATCTATATACGGCGTAAACATATTCCAAGGTTGGTTTTGTGCCCAAAATGCCTTTATAATATGAGGAATTTGCGTTACCTCATCTACAAGCACTGAATCAACAGGTCTCCACATTCCAATAGTAAAACATTCAGGGCCACCTACACCTCTTGGCATTATTGCTCCACTACCTTCTTCTGGTTCTGAAATAAATGCCCAAGTTGGGTTAACATTTACAGGATCACTATTCTTTAACTCACTTATATATTCCATTACACCCAACACATCAAAATCTGATGTATTACAGATACCTGTTTCTGCTTTTATCATTACCGGTGCACACCTTTTATCTCCGGCAATTATATCCCAACCATCTTCGTACTGAATACAATAAGCCAAAGTATCCCCATCCTCAACCAATGGTATAACACTGTGCTGTCGCATACTCTTCCCCGACAATCTAAGATATTTCGCCAGGAGTCTGGAATCAACTTTGTAGTCAACATCATCCTGCGAAGAGTCAGAAGCTCGCGTAAGTGGAACGCTCTGCTGTTCCATTACTTGATTAATCTCCTCCTCATAGTGTGATGTACAAGAAACAAACATTAGAATACCTAACATGAATACAAAGAAGAAAATAGTATTTTTCATAGCACTAATATATTAAGATTAAAAACTAATTATTCCCTAATACACAACAAAATATCCTTTACCGCTAAAAGTATCAGATTGTATAAACACCATATATTGTCCTTCTCTCAGTGGAAGAGGAAGAATTAACTTATCGCAACTTTCAAATCCATATTCACAATCCACCAAGTTATTATTATGATCATATATGAATACATTAAGAATTCCGACATCTGCATAACTCACTTCTAATATACGCTGAGACCTGTAGATGTAACAGTCTAAATAACTTAAAGACCGCTCTTCCTCTATGATTTCAGTTTCCTTTTCTATTTTTACATATTCTCTATCTTCATCACACAAGTTCTGTGGCCAAACAGACATTGTGACAGCCGACAGCAATATCAAAAAAAATATTTTTTTCATAAGTATTAAGTTTTGGTTTTTAACAAAGAAACTATTTTCTATAATATGAACCAAAAATACTCTCTACTCAGGATATTGTCTTATAACTATATGAATATGTGATACTTATAAGAATAGATATTATATTTTGGCACATAAAAACATTGCCTGTATTCTCATGTTATAACACTGGAATACAGGCAATTATAAAAGTAGAGTTGATATACTGAATTTTGGATTTTTAACTTAGCTCCTTGGCTTTGTCTATAAGAAATGTATCAATATTTACCGATTGTATACCCAATTTTTTCCTTATTATTGAGCTGTGTTTATAGAAATATTTTACATCCAGATAATTTGCAATTTCATTTCCATTCAAACCTGTGCAATAGAGGCAACAGCAACCTATTTCCCATTCGGTAAGTTTTTTCTTAGTAAGGTAAGATATGAATTTAGGATGGGTCAGTTCAAATGATTTTCTTGTAGATTGAAGAAATTCTTCATTATTCTCCATGTATCTTGCCAATTCCTGTAAAGATTTGTCCATATCTATACCTGAAATGTTTGAGACAATAAAATTGTTCAGTATTTCTAATCTTTCTTCTACTGTACGTCTTAGATTTTCGTTAAAAGATTGCTTTAACAATAATGAGCGAAGTTTTCTTTGCTCAGACAAAGCTTTCTCATATTGATTGGATAAAACATTTTTCTGTTCCTCCATTTCCTGCAATTTTAACATACGCCTGTTATTAAGGT
>JBGVLO010000065.1:0-4416 GCA_045124315.1 Lachnospiraceae bacterium | reverse complement strand
GTGAAGCCCCCCTCAAGATAAGATATCCCATAGCGTTAAGCTAGTAAGACCCCTTGAAGACGACAAGGTTGATAGGTTGGAGGTGGAAGTACGGTAACGTATGTAGCTGACCAATACTAATAGGTCGAGGTCTTGACCTAGCTAGAGTACTTGGCGAGGTAGTTTCGAGCCTAGTACGAAGCATGGAAAAGTTCTTAGTGAAGTATTTTTGAACTTAGAACTTTTGCGAGTTATGAGCACTTAACGATGGTATTTTCATTGTTTACGTGCGATACATGCACAAGCACTTGGCGAGGTTTTTTCGAGCTTAGTACTTGGGCTAAAAAGTACGAAAGTGCTTGCAATAAAGTTTGATATGTAGTATACTGGATATGCAGTGTGTAGTTTTGAAGGTATGTACCTTCCTATATTCCTCGATAGCTCAGTCGGTAGAGCGCATGACTGTTAATCATGATGTCGTTGGTTCAAGCCCAACTCGGGGAGTTAATTTTAGGGCTCCTTGGTCAAGCGGTTAAGACATCGCCCTTTCACGGCGGTAACACGGGTTCGATTCCCGTAGGAGTCATTCTGTTGGAAAACAGAACTATGTCGGACATAAGTTCGGAGTAAACATTTTATGGACCTTTAGCTCAGTTGGTTAGAGCAATCGGCTCATAACCGATCGGTCCTGGGTTCGAGTCCCCGAAGGTCCATTTTAATCGCATAGTTTTAAGTCAAAAGCTAATGTGCCGATGTGGCTCAATTGGCAGAGCAGCTGATTTGTAATCAGCAGGTTATCGGTTCAAGTCCGATCATCGGCTTTTGGCCCAGTGGCTCAGTTGGTTAGAGCGCCGCCCTGTCACGGCGGAGGTCACGGGTTCGAGTCCCGTCTGGGTCGTTTCTTCGGAAACGAAGAATTTAATATTTTGTTTGGGATCATAGCTCAGCTGGGAGAGCATCTGCCTTACAAGCAGAGGGTCATAGGTTCGAGCCCTATTGGTCCCATTCATGCCGGCGTGGCGGAACTGGCAGACGCCCAGGACTTAAAATCCTGTGGGTAGTAATACCCGTACCGGTTCGATTCCGGTCGCCGGCATTATAGGATAGCTTTGGTTATCTTATAATGCAATTTTATATTGTGGATGTGCGCGTAGCTCAGCTGGATAGAGCACTACACTACGGATGTAGGTGTCGGGAGTTCGAATCTTCTCGCGCACGTTATTATGAAAGACTAGAATTTCTAGTCTTTTTTTCGTTATAGAAAAGTTTATTCAATACAGGATATGAAATAGATACTAGCAAAGTAAAAAATACCGATCCATCTTTTTAAATTTTGTGAACCAAATGCAAGGGATAAAACAATAATGTAATATAGAGATTGCAATCTTATATACAAGGAGAAAAGAAGATGAAACAGTCAGAATTAGAAATGTGTATTGCCGAGTACGGAAAAGATCTGTATTCCTTTTGCTGTTATCTGACATATAGCAAGATAGAGGCAGACGATCTGTATCAGGATACCTTTGTAAAGGTGATAGAGCTGGGGAAAATAGATGTGTCAAACAATCCAAAAAGCTACTTGCTTTCTATTGCTGTGAGGTTATGGAAAAATAGAAAACGAAAACTGGAAAGAAGAAGACGAACACTTGCGATAGATACAATGGAAGAACTAGACCAAGCAGGAAGATTGCAGGCAAACAAGTCATTACCGGAAGAGGAAATGATACAGAGAGAAGAAACAGAAAACATTCGGTATGTGGTCAGTCAACTACCGGATAAATTGCGGATTGTGGCATTGCTGTATTATATGGAAGAGCGAAAGGTGTCGGAAATTTCAAATATCCTGCATGTGCCACAGGGAACCGTAAAGAGCAGATTGTATAAGGCAAGAAAAATTTTACGGGAAAAATTGGAGGATGTAGTATGAAAGATGAATTTGACAATAAGTTAAAGGAAGCAATGCGACCTTCAGAAGAACCGGATTTCTGGCTGAATCAGAAGATTATCAGTAGAAATCTGGAGGTAAAGAAAATGAGAAAGAATACATGGAAACGTGCAGTGGTAACATTTGGAGCAGTAGGATTGGTGTTGGCAAGTTCTGTAGGAGTAACAGCAGCCCTTCGTTATATTCGTCCAAATCAGGTGGCAGAAGAGACAGAAGATATGAAATTAAAGGAAGCTTTTGATAGTAAGGAGGCTATCAACATTAATGAAATGCAACAAACAGGAGGCTACGATATTACCTTGCTTGGTTTGATATCTGGAAAAAATCTAAGCGACTATGAAAGTTATGCAAATGGAGAGTTGCAGCTAGACAGAACTTATGCAGTAGTGGCAATTGCCAATACAGACGGAACAAAAATGCAGGAAAAAGACGATGAAGGTTGCATGTTTGGTTACTTGGACAAATTCTTTGTATCTCCATTTATAGAGGGCTACAATCCAAATAGGTATAATGCTTATACTTTCAATGGAGGAGTGACCAGTTTTGTGAAGGATGGCGTATTGTACTGGCTACTTGAAACAGATAATATTGAGATGTTTGCAGATCATACTATTTATTTAGGTGTGACCGATAGTTTATCGTCGATCGGAGAAGCATATAGCTATCATGAGGACAGTGGGAAGATTGAAAAGAACCAGGAATATTCCGGAGTCAATGCTTTGTTTACTTTGCCAATTGATAAGAGTAAGGCGTCAGAAGAAGAAGCGAAAAGCTATATGGATTCTCTAATGAATGGAGAGGATATGGATGAGACAGAAAAAGAACAAATGAAAGAAGATGAGGAGTTTTTCAATAGTCTGACACTGGATAATATTGAGGATTATGCAATAAAAGTGGAAGGTACGGAACAGACGGTAAAACCAGACAAAAACGGAATTGTTGAGTACGACTACAAACTGAAGGACGAAGGTTCAGGAAAGATTAATATGTGGATCGATAATGTTTCCAATTACGAAGTCGGCCAGCTGATTATTTCTGGATGTGGTAAAAGAGAAAAAGGAGAAATATTTACAATATTGGTATATAATGGGAATGATACATTTACCGGAGCTGTGTATCGCCTAAAGTAGTAGAAAATAATGGTATTGTTTATGGGACTGCTAAGCGGGCTCAGGAACAGTACTATAGTTAGGGATTTTTTAATGCAGAGAAAAACGGTCGTGAATAGTATCTTATGGGTTGCAGTTCACATATCAGTGAACTGTAACTCTTATGGAAAGAGTTAAAAGTTGAGAGAAAATAAAAGTGTTGCATAATTATGCTTCATATGGTAAAATACGGAAAGAATAAACGAAAGAGGTGAGAGGATGAGAAGATAATCTGCTTTTGAAAACGTGAATGATGATAGGACGGTAGCACAGAAGCTGTGATACTGTATTCATGTTGCCAAAAGTGGGTTATGGTTCTCATATCCTCTCTTTTTTGATGCAAAAAAGGTAATGATTCAGAACTTGTATGCATAAAAAGCAAAATGTTTCGTATAACGAAAAATTATGTATATTGGCTGGGTACTATATATTAAGGTGTCAATCACTATGTAGCTACAAGTCTTGAATAAATACCAAATAAAAATAATACCACAGGGTTGTAGGAGTACGCAGTATGGAACAATCCTCAGGTATTATAGTTAGGGTCAAAAGAACCTAACAGCATAATATGTGGGAAATGAGAATTAGAAACACTTGGCGACATGTGTTTCTTTTTTTATTTTGTTGAATAGGAGGAATGAATATGGCACAAATTAATGTAGCAAATCTCACATATGGATATGAAAACAGTTTTGATAGGGTTTTTGAGGATGTTTCTTTTTCGATTGATACAAACTGGAAGCTTGGATTACTTGGAAGAAACGGAAAAGGGAAAACCACCCTTCTGCATTTACTGTTGGGGAAATATGCCTATACAGGAACAATCACTACATCTACCAGGTTTGATTACTTTCCCTATAAAGTTTCGAAAGAGCAGATGGAACAATGTGCATCTATGCGTCTGCAGGAATGGAAGCCAGATTGTGAGGAATGGCGAGTGATCTGTGAACTTGGAAAGTTAAAGGAGAAAGCAGATCTTTTGTATGAGCCGTTAAAAAATCTTAGTCATGGAGAGCGAACAAAGGTTTTGTTGTCAGTACTTTTTTCTGGTGAAAATGAATTTTTGCTGATTGATGAACCAACCAATCATTTGGACTGTGAAGGGAGAAAATGTGTAAAAGAGTATTTACAGAAAAAGAAAGGATTTATTTTGGTATCACACGACAGAGATCTTTTGGATGCTTGTGTAGATCATGTATTGGTGCTTAACCGAAAGTCCATAGAAGTACAAAGTGGAAATTTTTCCAGTTGGTGGGAAAATAAAAACCGAAGGGACAAGTTTGTTATGGCAGAAAATGAAAAACATCTGAGAGAAATAAAAAACTTGAAAAATGCAGCGAATCG
>JBGVLO010000064.1:0-1820 GCA_045124315.1 Lachnospiraceae bacterium | reverse complement strand
CCAAGTACAAAGCCATGGTAAAACCGTTCCGGTTCGTCTCCGAATTTTCCTTTTCCGGTGTCGAAATAGCTGAAGGTTTCAATGGTTACCCTCTGCATATAGTAATTCATGGCTTTTAAGTCTCCTGCAAGCAGTGCTGTAACGAAATCACCATATTCATCCGATTCCTCAAACCAGCCCTGCACCATGGATTCAAACATAAGACATACTTCTTTGTTGGTTATGGCTAATTCATAATTCGGCCTTCTCTCTACTTTTCCCATGTCTTCATAAGAAAGAATTTTTAAATAACCACTTGCCACCAGCAGACTCCAGATGGCTGCCTTACTTCCATTTAACTGATTATATACAATCTGTTCATCAATGGGACAAATAAGACTTTCTCCTTTCAGCAGTGTCTCAAATCCCGTCTTTACCTGCCTGCTTCCTTCCCGAATCAGCTTTCCAACGAGACTGTTGGAACTGGTATTTGCCCAGTAGGTCGTATATTTACCTTTATTTAAAAAATTAAGAATCGACCATGGATTATAAATATCCCTATATTCTCCAAACACAAAACCATCATACCATTCTTTCACTTTTTCCTTTTCTTCACCCATTCCCACTGCATCCAGTGCTGCAAATACTTCTTCTTCCGTGAATCCAAAGGATGTGGCATATTTATTTGATGTAGTAGTTACTACTTCAAGGTTGTTTAAATCTGAGAACACCGACTCTTTCGATACTCTGGTGATTCCGGTCATAATTGCCCGACTCATATACGGATTGGTCTTAAAGGTGGAATTAAAGAGACTTCTGGTAAAAGTTACCATCTCATCCCAGAAGCCATTCACATAGGCTTCCTGCATCGGGGTGTCGTATTCATCCAGTAAAATAATGACCTTTTTTCCATAATAACGGCTCAAGAAATCCGATAAATTATGCAATGACATAGGTACATCCAAAGGTTTCATTTCTTCTCTCATCCGCTGATAATAGACTTTTTCTACCTCTGACAAAACATTACTTTCCATTAAAAAACAATGTTTTTCATATTCCTTCCTAAGCAGTTCTCGAATATGATACTCTGTGGATTCGTAATCCGTGTCTTTTACTCTTGCAAAAGAAAGGCTAATCACCGGATAAGTTCCCTGAAGGTTCCGGTACTTCTCTTCTTCCCAAATAGAAAGTCCTTCGAATAAATCTCCTCTTCCTGCATAATCCACAGAGAAAAATTCCTCTATCATGGACATATTTAAAGTTTTTCCAAAACGACGTGGGCGGGTAATTAAAGTTACACTGTCGTTACTTTCCCACCATTCCTTGATAAATGAGGTTTTATCAATATAAAAGTTATGATTTTCACGTAATTCCATAAAATTTTGGATTCCAATCCCTACTGTATTGGTTAGGTTGGCTGTATTTATGATTCTATCTATGGTTTTCGCATTTTTTGTACTGGTTGTATTTTTCGTATCCGTCATACCTGTTCACATCCTTTCAAAATCTATCTTGCCACTTATGGTTAGTATAACGAATTTTCTTTTAAAATACAAGGGTTCCCTATGGGACAGTTAGTCCAAAAGCAACCCCCGAATCACATTACGTATCCTGACAGCAAGTATCAGGTATTGTTGAAACAGTAACAACCTGCTCCAACAAAAAAATTCCATAAAAAAACCGGCCTCACAACCGTTAAATTTCTAACTTGTGAGGTCGGTGCAAAATGATTTAGTTTCTTCACTTTTTATTGAACTCTTCCTAAGATTTGCACTAAACTTAGTTCCATCCGGACGTATTTTGGGTCTTTGCAGCTATAAATTTAATCCTTTGGCTTCCTC